>CAYGDS010000050.1:0-7297 GCA_964348595.1 uncultured Gammaproteobacteria bacterium
TCCATGAAATTGGCTAGTTCCTCGGGCACAGCCACGTAAAACATGATTTTGTCCTGATGCGACACGATCTCGAATGTGAAGTGATCGGACCTTCCTCTGAGCCAGTGTTTGAACCCTTTTTGCGCCTTCATGGAGCCCAAGGTTGAAAACACCGTCTCCATTTGGCCAATGAGCTCCTGAATCTGCTGCTGAGATTTTTCCTTTGCCGCATCATCGGCACGGAGTTCTTTTGGCACGCGGACCTTGAAGATCTTCATGCCGAACGCTGTTTTGAAACGGCCGCGGCGAATGTAGAGAAAACGAACGAAATAGAGCGTGCCAATGACTACGAGTATGACGCCGAGGAGGGCGTACACGAGGAACGCGATAGGTGAGAGCAGGATCGTGCTCACATCGGAAATCTCGACCGCACCCGGGGAGAGCGGTGTTGACGCAACGTTGAGTTGGAGGAGAGGGAGGTACATGTTAGACGGCGTTTTGTTTTTTTTCGCGTCGCTCGCGGTCGAGCTCAAGGATGCGATCGGTTTTGATTTTTGCTTCCTGTTCCATGAAATACTTGTTCACACCGGGGATGGTGAGCAGCCATTCGCGGATGAGCAGGATGACGTTTTTTGCCTGCACCTTGAAGGTGCGTAGCATGGTGGCAATGCGACCGGAGACCTCGACGCCTTTTTGCTGAAAGCGCAGCTTCGCATCTTCAGGCATGGTTTTGAAATGTGCATCCATCCCCTCTTCAAGAATCTTTTCGACGGCAAGCACCACTTCGTCTTTCTGCACGGGAGCCGTCGCCTCGATCGGCGACGGAGCGGCGCCCGTCGCGGCTGGTGCTGCCTCGGGAGCCGTTTCGAGAAATTGTTGCGCTTGCTCTTGCTTCGCAGCCGCATCCATCGCCGCGCGCTCTTGCTCGTGGATGAGAAGTTCTGGATCCACGATTTCTGGCAGGTCAGACTGGGTCGGTGCCGCTTCAACGACCGAACTCATCTCGGCGGCTGGAGCGGGGGCTTCAGCTACTGCCGACGCGGGCGCAGCTTCAACGGCGGCCGGCTGCGTTGAGGCCGAAGTCTGTTCGACCGGAACCGAGCTCAGCTCGGCTGGAACCGAGCTCAGCTCGGCAGGAACCGAACTAGGCTCGGTCGGATTTTCTTTTGTTTCGGCTGTTGTGCCAGCCAAAAAACCGCCGTTGGACATGCGTGCAGTGTATCACGAATATCGAATTTCGAATAACGATCCCCCTCGATCTATTAATGATTATGCTGTTGTATCCGGAAAACGTGCGTATCATCCGGAGGAGAATCATCCGACATGAGCAATAGCTCGCTATTCCCGAAGTGAAAATCCTTCAAAACACTCTCCCATGGCAAATCGTAGAAAGCCGCGTAAAGCATTTTTCCAAAGTCTCCGTGTGAAACCAACAGTATGTCGCCGTCTTGGAATCGTTCCTTCAGAGTCGAAAAAAGTTTTTTTGCCCTTTTCAATAGATCTGGGAATGTCTCGGCATTCTTCGGTGAAAGAAAATATGTCACGGTTGCTGTCTTAAGGATGTCTGGTGCACATAGTTCCTCTATTCTCTTCTGTTCGACTCCGGTCATGACGCCAAAGTCACGCTCGATAAGCAACGGCTCCACTTCAACCTTGCCATCGAAGTTGACCTTCTTGGCAATGATGTCCGCAGTCGTGTGGGCACGGATCAGCGGTGAAGTCAGGATGTGTGAAAAATGGATTCCGGACTCCTTGATCTTGTCGGCCACTTCATGTGCCTGCTCCATCCCTTTCTCTGTCAGGGGTCGGTCCCTGTGACCGTTCAAGACGCCTTCAGCATTGTCTTCATTTTGGCCGTGACGTGCCAGATACAATTTCAGCATACATGAATCACGAGGGGCTCAATTCGTACCCCTCCTTCGTATCTTCCACGATCCACCCCTTCTCCTTGATCGCCTCGCGCAGCTCATCCGACTTCTTCCAGTCTTTCGATTGGCGCGCGATGAGCCGCTCTTCTGCTAAGGTTTTCACGTCCCCGGGAATGTTGATGGGCTTGCCGACGTGTTCGGCGAGTCCAAGACCAAGCACCTCGTCCATTTTTAAGATTGATTCTGCCTTGGCGCTCGCCGGGTAATCCGAGTCAACGAGTTTCCACACGATGGCAAGGGCCTTTGGCGTATTTAGATCGTCCTCCAGAGCGGCGACGAACTCGGCCTCCAACTCGGCGCAACCGATTTTGGGTTTTTCCCAGGATCGAACGGCGTGACGGAGTTTTCGTAACGCGTTTTGAGCGCCCTCGAGACCCTCCCAGGTGAAGTTGAGTTTGGATCGATAGTGCGTGCCGAGGCAGTAGAAGCGGTACGCGAGCGGATCAAAGCCCTTTGCGACAAGGTCGTCGAGCGTGTACGCATTCCCTTCGCTCTTGCCCATGCGTCCGCCGTCGACGAGGAGGAACTCCCCATGGAGCCAATAGTTCGCGAGCGGCTTGCCGAAAGCAGCTTCGGACTGCGCAATCTCGTTCTCATGGTGGACGGGGATGTGGTCGACGCCTCCGCAATGGATG
The DNA here is from genome assembly GCA_964348595.1 of uncultured Gammaproteobacteria bacterium. Classification (GTDB taxonomy): domain Bacteria; phylum Patescibacteriota; class Patescibacteriia; order 2-12-FULL-60-25; family 2-12-FULL-60-25; genus CAYGDS01. Next base: position 2,543 of record CAYGDS010000050.1, read on the forward strand.
TCGAACGGTTGACCAAGGAGTTCCTCGCTCATCGCAGAGCACTCGATGTGCCAACCCGGAAACCCAACGCCCCACGGGGACTCCCACTCCATCTGACGCTTCGCGCCTTTCGGCGAGAACTTCCACAGCGCAAAATCCGCCGGGTGGCGCTTTTCCCTGTTGATCTCGACGCGCGCACCCGCCTCCTTATCATCCATTTTTTGACCGGAGAGCTTACCGTATCCCGCGAACTTCAATGTATCGAAATAGATCCCGTCACTTGTGTGATACGTGTAACCCTCTTTCTCTAGCCGTGAGACGAGATCGATTTGCTCTTTGATATAGTCTGTCGCATGTGGGCGATCTTTCCCCGTCGGCGCGACAATGTTGAGGCGCGTGAGATCGGCATCGAATAATTTTTCGTAATGCTTGGCGATGTCCCAAGCAGTCTTTCCCTGCTTCGCGGCCTCGCGTTCGACCTTGTCCTCTCCTTCGTCCCCATCACCGACGAGATGACCGACGTCCGTGATGTTCATCACGTGCTTCACCTTGTAGCCGAGGAGCATGAGCGTGCGCTTGAGCACGTCCTCGAAGACATAGGTACGCAAATTACCGATGGTCGGCGGATTGTAGACGGTCGGACCGCACGCATAGAGACCGACCTTGCCTTTTTTGATCGGTTTGAACTCTTGTGGCGAGCGCGTGGCCGTGTTCCAAAGCGTGAGCATGCGAAAACGGTAGCTCTTCGCTACCGTTTCTGCAACCGCTGCATGCGCTCGATCCGTTTCTGGATCTGCAATAGTCGATGGCGCGCTGCTGGCCGTAGATCCTCCGTTTTCACTTCCTGCATTTCCTTCAAAACGGCATCGCGCACATCATCTGGGTTCCGCTTGCCCTCGATACCCTCCCGCAGAATCGAATCGACTTTGAGCAGGACCTCGCGCTCTGGCACGCGTTCGATATCGCTACGATGCTCAAGCATGCGCTGGATCTCTTTGTGCTTGCGCGCCAGATGCTTTTTGCGCACGCGCTCTTTCCAGGCGGGAGTGATCGCTAGGACCTCCTCTGTGTTCTCAATGGATTGACGGACGGGATAGAGCGGGTGATCTGGAAGCACCTCGTCTGACGTGTAGGCGTAGGCGCCCGTTCCGGTTCCGAGAAGCACGACGAGGCAGAGCGCGACGCCTGCAAAACGAAGGCTTGCGAGGCCAAAGCTCGATCGAGGGACGGGTCGTGGGGAAGCGAACGCTCCACGCTCACGTAAGGTCGACTGAAGACGCAACGCAAACTCCCGGCTCGGTGTAGCCGTTTGCGAAAGGCGTTTGAGTCGCCAGGACAGTGGAATGAGGTTCATAGGGACGCTTGGGGTGGCGAGATGCGTGGTTTCTGTTTCACGATATGTTTGAGTTTTTTCATGGCTCGAGATGACTGCGTGCGAAGCGAGGCCGGAGTTTTTTCAAAGACCCCTGCAAGATCTTCGAAGCTCCATCCTTCGAGATGCTTCATCCGAATGAGTTGCGCATCGTCGGAGGGGAGTTCTTGGATGGCCGCATAGAGCGCTTCGCTTTCGTGTCGTGATGCGTAGGACGCGCGCACGTCGACGGAGACCCAGGCGGTATCTTCGATCTCTTCGAGCTCAACGCCCGGACGCTGTTTCTGGAAATAATTGATCAAGTGATTGCGTGCGATGGTGTACACCCAGGCCGAGCGACTTTTTTCTGGGTCGTAACGATCGTAGGCTTCGAACACTTTGAGGAAGACATCTTGGGTGAGATCTTCTGCCAACGTGCGGTTTCCCCCAACACGAAAAAACACGAACTTATAGACGCGTTGCAGATATTCTCCGTAAAACGCCTCAAATGTCGGCTTCTCCATGTCTCTACGCTCGTATATACAGCAAAAAACGTCAACTGTTACACTTTTCCCCGTAGGAATCCCAACGACGATCTCGTGATTTAGCGCTTGATGAGTCGTGGGATTTCAGGCGCGAGATCGAGGGTGTACGACGAACTACCCGCGGTGAAGTAGAACTTTGTTTTGTCGGATTGAAGGACGTACGTATCAATATCTGAACTTCGTGGAAAAGATCCACCCGTGAACGCCTCGCCTTCCGCCCGCTCAGAAAATACTTCAAGCTCTTGTTCATTGAATATGAGCGTAGTGGCAACATTTGCATCATCACGGGACCGAATTCCGCCGCCGACGAAAATCTGAATCGGGACCCCCTTTGGGTAAAACGTAATGAGGGGCATCGTGTCCCACCCGGTGCACCCATGTTCAAATTCAACGACATGCCTCGTGGTTGTGCCGTTTACGAAGTCATACGCGTGATACGATTCGGATAAACAGTCTGCCTGAGGGCGATAGTAGACAAACAGGCTTCCATCAGCCTCGGCGCTCAAGACGGTGATTCCTGGCAGCTGTTCGTCGTTTTCCATAATCTGAGGAACGCCGCGCTCAACCTTATAGAGCAGGCAACCATTTGGGTGCCCATAGGGTTGGCACCGGACGCTACCTACGTCGGTGCTATTACCCATAAAGCCAAAGTACGAACTCGTTCCGGGAATCGGGAATTTCTTGAACGGGTACTTCAAGATACTCATACACTTCTCAAGCTCGGCCACCGCGCTCTTACTCCCATCTCGCATCGCATCGATCGATCCCTCCCAATGACTTCTGCAATTATTGATAGCCGTCGCTTTTGCACTCAGATGCGGAGTGGGTCGTAGGAGGAGCGTGGTCGTTGTATCGCCCAGGTAAGGGTCGCGCTCGGGGAACGCAAGCGACGACCGGTCGCCTATCGCAAGAAATGCCCGAAGCACTTCTTCGTTCGCACATCCTTCTGACATCTTGCGGTCGTCCAGCCGTGGGTCATGCCACCATTGGAGGTACAGCTCGAAAGCTGTCCCGGTAGCTGTGTTGAGAACGCACCAGTTATTCTCGAATGCTGCGCCTGTCCCTCGATCTTGCACAAAGGACATGTCTTCATTCTTGTCTGAATGGATCGTAAAACTTGTGATACCGCGCTCCACACAATTTTCTGTGATTCGGAGTATGACTTTGCCCGTTGCATCAGCCTCATACATCCCATAGTCCCGACAGGGCTCCCCGGCCCCCCAGGGAAATTTCTTACTGAAGAGAAATGTGTTGTCCGATGTCACTCCTAGTGGCCACAACGGGTCGGTACCGAGGTCGATGGTCTTATAGGTATCCCCGCGATCGACGACTAACACATTTTTGAACGGCTGTTCATAGACAAAAAGTAAGTAGGTCAACTGTCCATCGACCTTCTCCGAATATAAGGACATGTGAGGCAATCTTGCCCACTCGATATATTCATTCAACGCAGCCCGGTCTGACTGGTCCATCCGGGCGAGGAGCTCCGCCTGCTTTTTCTGTCTCTCCTCCGATACTCTCCTCATTCGTTCGATAGCTTCCTGATTGTTCCTTTGCCATTCTGAAGTAGGAATCCCCACCTGTTTTACCTCCCCGAATGGCTTGGACTTTGGCACGACGAGCGCCAATACCAAAAACAGAGTGGCAGCAACCACGCCGATCACGCCCGCGGCAAGAGACCATTGTCGTTTTTGTTTACGCATATTCACTTCTGAAACGAACGTAGCTGTTGAGTATGACAGTATGATAACACGGGCCTATAGGCCCGTGTTGCGCAGCCCATCGAGGAGCTGCTTTTGTTCCTTCGACAATTTGCGTGGCACCTCCGCGACGACGGTGACGATGTGATTCCCTCGACTGCCGGATCGCGTGTACGGAATCCCCTTTCCTTTGATCGAGAGCTTCGTCCCCGTCGGTGTCCCCTCGGTGACATGAGTGTCGACGTTTCCGTCGAGTGTTGGGACGGAAATTGTTCCGCCAAGGGCGAGCATGGTGAACGGCACGGTGACCGTGGAGAGCACGTCATTCCCCTCACGGTCGAAATACGGATCTGGTTTCACTCGAATTTTGACGTAGAGATCACCTGCAGCTCCCCCGTGCGCGGCGACTTCTCCCTTCCCAGGGATCTTGAGCATGATACCGGACTCAACCCCCGGAGGCACAGGCACGGTAAGCGCCTCTTCGCGACGCTCGACCCCTTGGCCGCGGCACGTGACGCAAGGTTTCTCCGGGACTTTCCCCTGACCGTGACACGCAGAGCACGGCATGGAACTTTGGAATGTCCCGAAGATCGTGCGTTGCGACTGAGAGACCTGACCCTTCCCGTGACACGTTTTACACTCGGCGATCTTCGTACCCGGCTCCGCTCCACTTCCCTTGCATGACGAACACGCATCCTGTTTGTAGATACGTATCTTGGAGTCGACGCCGAATGCGGCGTCCTTGAACGAAAGATCGATCGAGGTTTCCATGTCTCGCCCACGGCGCTCTCGACGCCCTTGAGCGCGTCCGCCGCCAAAGCCGAACATCTCTCCGAGAACATCGTTCAAATCAAAGTCCTCCATGTTGATGTTCACACCGTTGAAACCAAACCCGCCACCACCAAAACCTCCAAAACCTCCGGGACCCGACGGGCTGCCCTGTTCGAACGCCGCGGACCCGAACTGGTCGTACATCTGGCGCTTCTTTTGATCCGACAAGACCTGATACGCCTCGTTCATGTCCTTGAACTTCGAAGCATCACCGCCTTTGTCGGGGTGATGTTCATGCGCCAAACGACGAAACGCTTTCTTGATTTCGTCGTCTGAGGCTGTCTTCGAAACTCCAAGGATGGAGTAATAGTCTTTGGGCATTGGAAATTATTTGACGTGTATTACTGAC
>CAYGDS010000051.1:0-7112 GCA_964348595.1 uncultured Gammaproteobacteria bacterium
GCATGTTGCGCAGCGTCCACGGCGTCTCGATTGCGATGAAGCACAAGAACACGAGTAAGATTTCCTTCCATTTCTTTTTCCATGCCAACAGCCCCGCGACCACGATAAGGAAAGGGAGTCCCGTGGGACGTGTCATCGTGAGCGCACCGATCAGGAATCCGAGCGAGCACGCGACAAGCCAGCGATGCTTCCCATGCTCCCCCTCTACTAAGCCGACAGTCAGGCGGAATGCACCGACGAGGAGGAACACGAACAATGTCTCGGTCATGAGCATCGCCGCTTGCTGAATCATGTCCGGATTAAAGGCGTAGAGACCGACGGCTAGCGCCTGCTGCCATGCGAACGCCTTCGGCACGAACCGTCGCACGAGCCCTATGAGCCAACAAGTAACGGTCGCATGCATCAATGCTTGAAAAATCCAGACGACCCATGGCCTTACACCGAAGACGGAATAGATGCCGGCTAGGAAAAACTGGTACCCCGGACCGACGCCATGAATCGCCGTGTCTTTTTGGAGCGGCACGTCGCACGTTTCGCAAAACATGCCTCGCGTGACGAGATTCGACGCGACTGTGTGATATCGACGCGCATCGACCGAGGGCTCGATGCGGTATGCGAATGAATACGCGAGAGATACGACAAGCGCCGCAGCGATCATCCAAAAACGCAATCGATCTTGTCGAATGACGGCTTTGAACGCTTCGAGAACGGTGCTCATACCCTCCTCTTTTTTCTCAATCTAAAAAAGTGATGATACGGCATCCACGGTGACAGCCATTCCGTCTCGATCGTCGCGTGTCGACCCAGAACGTCCACAATGCGCGATAATGGGTAGCCCATGCGACCTATCTCCCACTGATGTACGCCTCCGGGTTGAATCGTCTTCGTGAAAGGGAGTTTCCAGGCGAATCGAATTCCGGGCAATACTGGGATATCGATCACGCCGCGAAACGTGTAACCCCAATGCGGCAATGACATGACGACGCCCTTGCGACTCACGCGCATGAGCTCTTGGACACATGTTTCGAAACGGTCGAATGGCAGATGTTCCAGTACTTCCGCACACAAGCTTACGTCGACAGCGTCATCGGGTAACGGGATGCTCTCGACAGAGCCGACGATATCAGACCCGAGCTTCGGATCGATATCAAGAGTTTTCAGTTCGAGTCCTTGTCGCCTGAGCGTGTCCGTCACGATCCCGTTGCCGACACCGATCTCCAGGCACGAACTCGGTTCGTACGACAATACCTGGTTGACTTGCTGGTAGTAGCTCGTCCAACGGCCTTCGAACTCGTATTTTTTCCAGCTGTCGTACGCCATGAGCCAAGTATCAAATAACGAGTATCAAATAGCAAATATCTGGAGTTACTGTTGATGGCTGACTGTTGACCGTTTAACGATCGCGAGAAGCTTCGTCAGCGTCGTCTTCATATCGTGACCGGCGAGAACGCGGTCGCGCAATACGGAAACACCGGGGTGCCGGTCTAGCATTTCTGAGATGCGGAGCGCAAAACGCTCGGGACTCGCTTCAGACACAAATCCTTCCGGAACGATGTCTCGAAATGCCTCGTTCGTCGTCACGAACGGGCAGCCGGTGGCCATGGCCTCGAGCCCCGCTTTATCAAGGCTCCCCGTCACGCTCGCGTTCAAGCAGACCGATGCGCGGCGAGAGAGATCAACAACCTCCTCAGGGCTTTTTGGACCGAGGAAGTGGATGAAGTTCGTGAGTCCGCTTTGCTCGACGTCGCGTCGCAGCACATCGGCATACGTCTTGTCTGATTCAAGGATCGGTTCGCCGATAATGTCGAGCCACACGTCGCGTCCTCCTCGACGCAGCAGCTCGACGGCGTCGATCATGAGTTCGATGCGCTTGGCCGGCGCAATACGCCCGACCGTGACGAGATGACCGGGTGCACGCGGCTCATCGCCAGGAGAAAAGAATTCCGTATCGACAGCGTGCCCGAGAAACTGCACCTTGCGTGTCGGAAGACGGAAACTTTCTTTCGACGCGCTAAAAATTCCCGTAAGCAGTCTTTCCGCGATGCGCAAATGCCACGACACGTGCTTGTGCGTATACCAAAGAAACATCGGTTTGCGACGGAGGAAAGCGAACGGCCATGCGGCTAGGACGTAGAGTGGCACCATGAGCACAAGAACGGCATCGGCTCGTCGAACGACACCTGGTAGCATGCCCAGCAGTCGAAGCATCTGTCCGAACTTCCCTTTCCCTTGTTCTTTGCCCAATGATCGAAGAGTCACGTTCGACAATGCCGGCGCGTCACCGACGGACTGCGCGATCACGTCGACGTGATCGACCTGCGAAGCGATCTCGCGCAGCCATCGAACATGCACCGCCAGGTTCGTGTCGCGCGCATCGATGCGCTGGGTGATGAGGAGGAGCCGCATACTAGGTTCGATGCTTGGACCGTGATTGAAGGAGAAGGGCTACGTAGATAAACATCACGGGCATGAGATGATAACGCAATCGCCCTTCAACGCCAAGGCCATTCGCGAGAATGACGAGAGATGTGTAGACCGCCAGCATGAGCACGAGCGCATGCATGACGCGTCGCTCGCGATCTTTCACGACGTGAATGATCAGCGAGACGAAAAACGCGAGGCTCACGACGGCCCAAATTGCTCGTCCCGCGGCCCCAAGAAAGTAAAACGGTTGGAGAAAAATCTTCGCGGCAGACGAGACGAACTCTCCGTATTTCCCTTGTGCTAAGAGATGCGTTGGTGGAAGCACCGTTCGATCGATATCGGGAATCAAGTGATACCGGTAGGGAATGTATGCGTAATTATGCGATGTCCAAAACGCCACGTTGCCGATCACAGCGGATTTCATGAACAGCCCCGGGTTGACGAGCACGACCTCTTTTGCATACGCGAAATAGTGCGGTCCGAGATCCTTCCCTGAAAGCGTGTGTGGGCCAAACCGGCTCTCAAGCTCGATGGACGTCAATCGTTCGGCTTCCTGGTACGAGATGCCGTCGCGCATAGAAACCAGGGACGGAACGAGATACTGGGCTGCGGCGATTTGTCCCTGATTGCTGAAACTCCACATTCCGAAATGTGCCTTGTACCAGACGAGCCAGGGCATCGTGACCACTGCCGCGGCGAATCCGAATGCGCACACACCTTGAATGATGCGACCCCGCATCGTGGGTGTTCGTAGAGCCATGATCGTGCCGGCAAACAGGATGAAGACCGGGAAGATTTGAAGGAGTGGCTTGATCAGTAAAGTAAGACCGAACAATATGCCCGACCAAGCGGTCATGAGCATCGATCGTGATCGCAGGGCTCGGACGCCGGCAGTAAGCGTGCCGAGAAACACGAGCGCGAACGGCGCCTCGGTCATAACTAGGGCGCTGTAATACACAAGGTGCGGCTCGAGAGCGACGACCCAAGCGGCAAGGCGCGCAGCGCGAGACGTAGCACCGAGCTCCCTTGCGAGCCAGAATGTCTGTACAGCGATGAAGGCGCCTATGATCGATTGAGCGAATGCAAAGAGGGGTACGGTTTTGAAGATGGCCAGACCGGCGGCGACAATCGCCGGATATCCAATTGTACGATATGCGAAGGCGCCGCCATCAAGCGTGAATCCTTCTCCCGCCAGAAGTGATTCGGCGAGACCGAGATAGTGCTTGCTGTCCGAAAGCGTGAGTCCATCGACACCCTGCGTCAGGTATAAGGCTGCCCATACGCCAAGTCTAGCGACAATTGCCACCATGAGAATTCGCGCAAGCCCGGTGGCGGGTCGCCGAGCACTTTTTGTTTCTTCAAGCGATGCACGCACCGCCCCTCGACGCGTTTCCGCGCTCGGCAATGCCCGTGCACTTGCCTGCGCCGCGCGACCGAGCTGTTCCGCACGCTTGGGATCTTTCAGCAATTCTTCCATCGCCTGTGCAAGCTTGCGCGCATCACTCACGGGGATGACGAGGCCCGAGCGTCCATCATGAATCACTTCCCCCGCGCATCCAACATCCGTCATGACAATCGGCAGACCGACGGCTGCGGCTTCCGTAACCGCGATACCCCAACCCTCGAAACGCGAGGGCTGAACGTACAGCGCGGCTCGACGATAATAATCTGATGGATCTGCGTGCCCAACGAACTCGACGCTGGATGTAAGGCCGAGCTCACTTCGCAAGCGCTCGAGTTCATCGCGCGCCGGTCCCTCGCCGACGATCGTGAGCTTCGCATTTTGGAAATGTGACCGAAGATCAGCAAACGCTCGGAGAAGCACGTCGAGCCCTTTTTCGCGCGAGAGACGCGATACACAAACAACGTGGTTGGCCTCTGGCTCGCGTGTGATCGAAAAAAATCGCGTGAGGTCGCTCGCCACCGGCAAAACGTCGATGCGCTCCTCGGGAATACCCTGCGCGATGAGTCCACGTGCTCCCCGCTTGCTTACCGTGCGAATGCGCACGGCGCGTCGAAGTAGAAAAAGAACAAACGGGTGAAAAATCCATTCCTTCACCCCATAGGGTCGACGGGACAAAACTGAACTGTGATCCTGAATGTGGAGTTGTGCGCCGGTCCACGCACCTGCCATATACGCCAGTGCCCCAGCCAAAAATGGATCCTGCGCTGTCACGACGTCGAATCGTCTCCTCTCACGCACGAGTCGCCATAACGCGCGGACGGCTCGGAATACGGCGCCCGCCGGACCCCGCCCTCCCGCACAGGTCACGCCCATGCCAGGTGCGATGTTGGATGTCACAGGGGCTCCCGCACCGATTTCCAGAAATCGCACGTTCCATCCGGAAAAATAAAACACGTGCCGTCGGCCTGACGCGCTCTGACTATCGGCAACGGATCGGTCAAATCCGATAACGAGGAGATTCATGAGTTATCTTCGCCAAAACGGGCGAAATCGCAATGCGTCAACCACCATAGCACGGCCCTCGACGTCGATCGAATGCACTCCAGCGAGACCTGGGAGCCATTTCGGTTCGATCAGATCACCATCCGACTCTTGATACTCCGTCATAGTTAGACGCGCGATCTTTTGCAAACGTAGCGCTGCTCCATATCCACGCGCACAATCTTGAGCAGGACGGTAGAGTGTCCCCTCGTGTGTAAATAATCGACCTGCGGGGCGACTGCGTCGTACATCGGATACGATGGGATTCCGTGGATGGGGTTCCCATGGTCCGAGTGGGGAGTTCGAAGAGAAGACGTGTAGCTCATCCCACGTTGAAGCAGCAGGGTGTGAGGCCATGTTCATGAAAAGCCAATAGCGGTTCTCATGATAATGAATGACGGCGTCAACGGCTCGGACATCTGTGAATAGGTGGCGCTGGAACTTCCACTCAAGCGGAAACCGTGTCGATGTGTAGAGATCCACCGTGCCCGCCTGCGAACTTTCGGGGATCATGTACCAATTTCCGTCGTGCCTGAAGATGAACGGATGCGAGAGGTGGTGGCTCTCCTCGAGCGCCGTCCCGATGCGTTTCCACTCTCGGCCTGATTGTTCAAGGACAGCTATTCTTCCCTTATGTTTGGCATACTCGAATTCCTCTACGAAGAGAAATCGCTTACCGTCCGCTGAAGCAGTACATGGATCGGCCCAATACGATCCTCGCGGCGCGTGAAGCTCGCTCATTCTGTGCAATGACGGCAGTTTTCCTGTCGACGACCCGACGAACACCGACCAGAACGGACGTGTGAACCACTGCCGCCACGCATAACGCACTGAACGGAAGAGGTGTCGGACCATAAGAACGAACATCACCGTGTTTCTCGGCGCACGGTACATAGGTCGGTCATACACAAGACGTGCATGCTCATCGACGGGTACAGATCCCGTTCGCTTGAGATGGCGAAGTGCGCGCAGGGCGAATTCCACGGACTTCCAATACACGGCCTGCTTCGTACGATGCACCGACAGCGTGTCTGTATGTGACCACGATCGATACAACGCCATTCCACCGTCGAGCTCCTCAGACAACCGCTGCAACATACTCCCCATCATCGAATGTCCGGTCATGACCTCCCAAAATCCAGGAGGCGCACCGCGAAATTCATCCGGATCGCCATGATGATATGACCAGATTCCGTGCGTTGCTGCCGTTAAAATATCTCCTCGGAGAATGCGGTACCCAAAGCGAAAGATTACATCGAGTCTCGCGTTACGGATCGCCTGTATATCCTGCGAAGAAAATCGATCTGAAAATCCTTTCTGTTCTGGCACGACGGTACGCGTGGTCACGTACGCGAGTTCTCCGGTCATGTCAACGGAATCAAATGCGTCATTCGTTGCGCGTCGAAAGAGTCGCTGATCCAGCCATGCGTAGGCACGATACAAAAAGAGCCTACGTCGCTCTTGGCGATCTATCGTCGACTTGGCCCCGTTGATTATCACGAGCGACAGTTCGACGCCCGGCTCTTTCATGAACGCCCGCAATAAGTACGCGACCCAACGCGGGACGGTGGTTGAGTCGAGGAGGACGCCGATGCGAATAGGATTCCCCATGTGTGCAGCGTCCATTTCTTCCATACTTTTCGATGCGTGTCCAGCGCTTTACGAGGTCGCCTCCGCATCCCTCAAGAACGCATGCGAAAGGTTCTGTCCTGCACTCGACTGATACGCAATCTTAGTCCGAAGCTCGTCATACAAACGCACGTCTGCGAAGCGCTTAAGAACATCGGTCCAAGCCTTCTCATCTGTTGGATCCACCTCGACCACACCTCCGAGACGCCCAAGCCCATGCTCGCTCGTAATGATGCATGGCACACCGGCCGCCAGGGCCTCAAGGACAGCGTTCGGACAAATATCTGACAGGGACGGAAGCACAAATATATCGGCCTCACCGTACAGCTTCGACAACTCGCTCGATGGCAAGTTCCCGAGCAACGATATGCGCGGGACACCCGCAAGAATTTTTTTCACCTCCGCTTCGTCCGGACCCGACCCAGCAAACGTGGCAACTATCGGTACGCTCTCGTCATGCAATCGTTTGATCACACGCGCAAGAAACGGTACGTTCTTCACCGGCGCAAATCGTCCAACATACAACAGATGTAAAGGTTTGTGCGGCTTATCGTCCCCTCCTTGCATGTGGAGGGGACGATAAGCCGCACAAACCTTTACATCTGTTGTATGT
>CAYGDS010000052.1:0-7072 GCA_964348595.1 uncultured Gammaproteobacteria bacterium
GGCCGGCGCGCGTCTGGCCGACGCCGGCACGTATGTCTTCGACGTTGCCATGGCTGCCGAGAAAATCTCCATCAAGAAAGCGGTCGAGGCGCTCTACGGCGTTCACGTCACGGCTGTCCGTACCATTCGTGGCAAGGGCAAGCCCGTGTTCCGCGGTAAGGGCGGCGTCCGCAATCGGTGGAAAAAGGCGCTCGTGACCGTGAAAAAGGGGGAGCGCATCGACCTCTACGAAGGGGTATAGAATTATATTATGCCTATTAAGAAATACCGTCCCGTTACCAAAGGCCGCCGCCAGTCGTCGGTCCAGGATTTTTCTGATGTCACGACGCGGACGCCTGAGAAGTCGCTACTCGTGCAGCGCAAATCCCGCAGTGGCCGCAGCGGCGGGAAGATCACGGTGCGACACCGCGGAGGCGGCAATCGCCGCTTTATCCGCGACGTGGATAATATCCGCGATCGTTTTGATATCCCTGCGACCGTGCGCACCGTCGAGTACGATCCGAACCGCGGCGCTCGTCTTGGACTCATCATCTATCGTGACGGCGTAAAGAGCTATATTCTGTTGCCCGATGGCATGAAGGTCGGGGATACCGTCGTGTCCTCCAAGACCGAAGCAGAAATCGCGACTGGCAACCGTCTGCCGCTCGAGAAAATCCCTGTCGGAACCCCGGTGCACGCCGTTGAGCTCCAGCCCGGAAAGGGCGGACAGCTTGGACGTGGCGCCGGCGCGCGTATCGAATTCCTCGCGATCGAAGACACGTGGGCCGTGCTTCGTATGCCCTCCGGTGAGATGCGCCGCGTGCCAAAAGTGTGCATGGCAACCATCGGCACGGTCTCGAACCCGGACTGGCACCTCGTTCGCTGGGGCAAGGCAGGCCGCATGCGTCACCGCGGCATCAAACCGACGGTACGCGGAAAGGCTATGAACCCGGTTGACCACCCGCATGGTGGTGGTGAAGGTAAGCACCCGATCGGTATGAAATACGCCAAGACCAAGTGGGGTAAGCACGCGCTTGGTGTGAAAACCCGTAAGCGTAAACTCGGCAGCGATCGTTTGATTATCGCCCGTCGTAAGAAGTAAGCAACCAACCTATGTCTCGAAGTCTCAAAAAAGGTCCATTTACGGACGAGAAGCTCCTCGCCAAGGTCAGGAAGGCCGGCCCGGGGTCCAAGACGCCGATCAAGACCTGGTCGCGCGCGTCCACCATCACGCCAGAGATGGTTGGCTTCACGTTTGCCGTGCACAACGGCAAGTTGTTCATCAACGTGGTTGCGGTCGAAAACATGGTGGGCCACAAACTCGGCGAGTTTTCACCAACGCGCAAGTTTACACGGCATGGTGGCAAGCTCACCAAGTCGCTCGAATCGGGCGCGCCGGCACCGGCTGCTGCACCTGCCGCCGCACCGGCTAAGGGCAAAAAATAAACCATATGGACGTCCACGCCTCACTTCGTTTCCTCCGCATGTCGCCTCGCAAGGTGCGACTCGTGGTTGATGCTGTTCGCGGTCTCGATGTGGCCGCCGCAGAAACACGCTTGACCTTCATGCCGAAGCTTGCTGCCGAGCCTGTGCTTAAGCTGATCAAATCAGCCACAGCGAATGCGGAGCACAACTTCAAGCTGAAGAAAGAGGATCTCTTCATCAAAACGTTTGTGGCCGACGGCGGCCCAGTGCTCAAGCGCTCGCGCGCTCGCGCCTTTGGCCGAGCGGCACCCATTCGAAAGCGCACCACACACCTCACCCTCATCCTCGCGCCCAAGTCAGAAAAGGTCGTCGCGAGCAAGCCGGCAAAGAAGGCCAAAGCCAAAACCACCAAATAATATGGGACACAAAGTTCATCCGAAAATCTTCCGCATCGGGACCACCACAACCTGGCCGTCCCGCTGGTTCGCGCGTGAAGAGGCGTACCGCGAGAATTTGCGGCAGGATCTTGCAATTCGCTCTTTTCTCGAGAAGGAATTGAAGGAGGCTGCCGTCAATAGCGTCGACATTGAACGCTCGCGCGGCTCGCTCAACATCACGGTCGGGAGCGCGAAGCCCGGTCTCGCCATTGGTCGCTCGGGCGCCGGCGCCGAGGACATTAAGAAGAAGCTGCTCAAGAAATTCTTCCCGGCCAATGCCAAATCGATCCAGCTCAACTTGGCGATCGTCGAAGTCGGACGTCCGTCGCTTGAGGCGAACCTCGTCTGTCAAGGTGTGATCCTCGACCTCGAACGTCGCATGCCGTTTCGCCGCGTACTCAAGATGGCCATCGAGCGTGTGAAGAAGGCCGGCGCTCTTGGGGTAAAGATCGCTGTCTCCGGACGCTTGAATGGTGCGGAAATCGCGCGCCGCGAACGGCTCGCTTGGGGGAAGATCCCGCTCACCAACTTGCGCGCGGATATCGACTACTGTCAGAGCTTTGCGCAGACGATCGCCGGAACGATTGGCGTGAAGGTGTGGATCTACCGCGGCGACGTGTTCGCACAGGACCGTCTCGCGGCGTATGAGCCGACAACGCCTTCCCGCGGCCGTAGGAACGATGGCGATCGTCGCGATGGCCGCCGTGAGCAAGCGCCCGTATAATCGTGCACGCCTATGTTTATTCCAAAGAAAGTTAAATACCGAAAGGGCCAAAAGGGCCGCGGGCGCAACATCCGCACCGCCTCGACAAAGATCGAGTTGGCGTTTGGACCCTATGGGCTCAAGGCCATGACCCCGGCCTATGTCTCGAGCCGTCAGCTTGAGGCCGGACGCCGCGTCCTCGCGCGCTATCTAAAAAAGGGCGGCAAGGTATGGATCCGCGTCTTCCCGGACAAGCCCATCACGAAAAAGGGGAACGAAGTCCCGATGGGTTCGGGTAAGGGTGCGGTCGACCACTACGTCGCCGTCGTCCGTCCGGGAACCATTCTGTACGAAATGGACGGCGTCCCGCCGGAAGTCGCGAAGGAGGCGCTCCAGAACGTCGCCTACAAAATGCCCGCGGTCTGTAAATTTGTAAGCGAGAACTAATATGAACGCCAAGGAACTCGAACAGAAGACCCCGCAGGAGCTTACCAAGCTTCTTGCCGAGTTGCGTGCGAACGTACGCGACTTGCGCTTCAAGATCGCGACACGTCAGCACCGCAAGGTGCGTACGATTCGCGAGGTGAAGAAAGACCTCGCTCGCGTGACCGCAGCCTTGAGCGCCAAACCCACACACTAACTCTATGACCACACAGACTCACACTCCCGGCCGCCGTCGTCTTACGGGCACCGTCGTTTCCACGGCGATGCAGAAGACCGCCGTCGTTCGCGTTGATCGTCAGGTGCCGCACCCCAAGTACGGCAAGTACTTTACGTGGTCGAAGAAGTTCAAAATCCACGACCCGGAGGGCAAGGCCAAGACGGGCGATCTCATCGAATTTGAGGAATGCCGCCCCATCTCCAAAGACAAGCGCTTCCGCTATCTCGCGACGGTAAAACCGGCCGCCGTCTAACCATATGGTGCAACATCGTTCCATGATTCAAGTCGCGGATAACACGGGGGCAAAACTCCTGCAGGTGATTCGCGTGACCGGCGGCTACAAAAAGCACTACGCCGTGCTTGGTGATATGGCGACCTGCGTCGTCAAAAAGGCCGCACCGCGCGGGATGGTGAAGAAGTCCGACATTGTGCACGTCGTCCTCGTGCGCACAAGGAAGGAAACACGCCGCCCAGATGGCACGTACATTCGCTTCGACGAAAATGCGGGCGTCATCATCGACACCAAGACGAAGGACCCGAAGGGTACGCGTATTTTCGGGCCAGTGGCGCGCGAGTTGCGTGCGCGCGGGTATGGAAAGATCATTTCTCTTGCGCCCGAAGTGCTGTAATCCTATGAACAAGATCTCCATCAAATCCGGCGACGAAGTAATCGTGATCGCCGGCAAAGACAAAGGGAAGAAAGGGAAGGTTCTCCAAACCTTTCCCCGTCTCGGTCGCGTCGTCGTCGAAGGTGTACGTGTGACGAAGCGTCACCTCCGTTCCCGCAAGACGGGCGAGGCCGGACAAACCATTGAATTTCCCATGCCGGTGCACATCTCCAATGTGATGCCGATTGGCCCGGGCGGAAAGCCCGTGCGTCACTCCAAGGTGAAGAACGCCTAACCTATGACTCTCAAACAACGTTATCAAAAAGAGATTGCGCCCATGCTCAAAAAGGAGCTTGGGATCGCGAATGTCATGGCCGTACCGACCATCAAAAAGGTCACGGTCTCGGTTGGGTTGTCCGCGAACCAGAAGGACCCCAAGACCCTCGACACGGTCGAAGCAACGCTCCGTCGCATCACGGGCCAAAAGCCGGTCAAGACAAAGGCGAAAAAGTCCATCGCCGGGTTCAAAATTCGTGAAGGCATGGTCGTGGGCATGATGGTGACGATGCGCGGCGATCGTATGTGGGACTTTCTCACGCGCCTCACGCAGACCACGTTCCCGCGCATTCGCGACTTCCGCGGCATTCCGCCAACACTCATCGATGCGAAGGGCAACATCTCCATCGGCTTCCGCGAAAACCTCGCCTTCCCAGAGATCCGCCCCGATGAAGTCGAGCGCGTCCATGGCTTGCAAATCACAGTCTCAACCAATGCCGGCACGCGCGAGCGCGGAGAAAAGCTCCTTCGTGCCCTCGGATTCCCTTTCAACGCCTAACCATATGGCTACTCAATCACAAATCGCCAAGTCCAACCGCAAGCCCAAGTTCTCGACGCGCGAAGTGCGTCGGTGCTGGCGCTGCGGACGCAAGCGCGGCTTCATGCGCGACTTCGGACTGTGCCGCATCTGCTTTCGCGAATTGGCCAACCGGGGAGAACTTCCCGGCGTCACCAAGTCTAGCTGGTAATACGATATGCATACCGATCCAATCAGTGACTTCCTCACACGCATCCGCAACGCGCAGGACGCGGGCCACAAGACCATCGAGGTCCCAGGTTCCCGTCTGAAGCTCGCGGTCGCCAAGCTTCTCCAACAGGAGGGGTTCGTTGAAGGCGTCCAAGAGACGACCGAGGGCGCCAAGAAAAAGATCCATCTTTCGCTCAAGTATCAGGGTAAAGAGCCGCGCATCCGCTCCATCGTCCGCATCTCGAAGCCGGGCCGTCGCGTATACAAAAAGTCGTCCGAGCTCACCTCCGTCTTGTCGGGTCAGGGTGTCGCGATTTTGTCGACGTCCCTTGGTCTCATGACGAACAAGGAGGCGCGCCGCCGCAAGCTCGGTGGTGAAGTCCTCTGTGAAGTCTACTAGTCCAAGTCGAATAACGAATAATAAGTAACGATATGTCCCGCATTGGTAAAAAACCGATTCTCCTGCCCTCGGGCTTCGATCTCACGGTCGAGGCTGGGAAGGTGATCGTGAAAGGTCCGAAAGGGTCTTTGACGGTTGCGCTTCCTCCGCATGCCTCCGTCTCCCTTCAGGCCGAACCCAAAGCGGCCTTGGTTACCGTCGCAGACGAAACCAAGGTGGATCAGCGCGCGATTTGGGGCCTCACGCGCCAACTCATCCAGAATGCCGTCGACGGTCTGCTTAAACCCTTCGAGAAGTCGCTGGAGTTTGTCGGCGTTGGATTCCGCGTGAACCTCCAGGGCCGCACCGTCGCCATGGAAGTAGGCTTTTCGCATGACGTGAAATTCGAGCTCCCCGCCGGCGTCGATGGAAAAGTCGACAAGCAGATTCTCACGCTTACCTCGATGGACAAGTATCTGCTTGGAGAAACAGCAGCCCAGATCCGTCGCATCCGTCCGCCGGAGCCGTACAAGGGTAAGGGTATCAAGTACGTCGACGAAGTGATTCGCCGCAAGGCCGGTAAGGCTGCCACCAAGGCATAACGAACTACGTATGAAAACGTTTTCCACGACAACGCAGAAAGCCCGCCGCATCGCACGCGTGCGCGCCAAGGTACAGGGGACGAGTGAACGCCCGCGGCTTGCCGTTGCGCGTACGCTGACCCATGTCTACGCGCAAGTGATCGACGACGTCACAGCTCGCACGATTGTTTCGGCGAGCGATGCGGACGTGTCCGCAGCCGATCGCAAGGGCAAGAAAAAGGCCGAAGTGGCCAAACTCGTTGGCACGCTCATCGCGGAGCGCGCGAAGGCCAAGGGTGTGACGACGGTGGTCTTTGATCGCCGCGACAAGCGTTTCCATGGTCGCGTGAAAGCCGTCGCCGACGGTGCCCGCGAAGGTGGATTGACTTTCTAATCATATGCAAGACGAACAGAAACCCGTGAATCCAGAAACCACCCCAGCAGCCCCGGCCCCGGCTCCGGTTCCGGCCGCGAAGCCGGCGACCACTGGTCGCACAGGCGGCGGTATGCACCGTCCATTTGGCGGAGGCCGCCCTGGGGGTCCCGGTGGACGCGGTCGTGGCCCCGGTGGCCGTGGTCCCGGTGGACGCGGTCGTGGCGGGCGAGCCGATGGTGTGCCAGCCGAAGCGGACTATGAGGAGAAGAACCTCGAGGTCGCACGCGTAACGCGCGTGACCAAGGGCGGCAAGCGCATGCGTTTCCGCGTGCTCACCGTCATTGGGAATCGCAAGGGTCGTGTCGGGTTCGGTCTCGCCAAAGGCGTAGACGTTGCCGCAGCGACCTCGAAAGCCACGTCGGCGGCGCGCAAGTCTCTTTTGACCGTGCCGCTCGTGCGTGAGACCATTCCGCATGCCGTCGAAGCCAAATTTTCCGCGGCACGCATCTTGCTCAAGCCCGCTCCGATCGGTACCGGTATTAAGGCGGGTGGAGCTGTGCGCCCTGTGCTTGAGCTCGCCGGCATCCCGAACGTCGTGTCTAAAATTCTCGGTTCAAGCAACAAAGCCAATAACGTCAAAGCCACCTTTCTTGCGCTCAAGATGCTCCGTGCCACTGCAGTGCCGGACGCATCCGCGAAGAGCGAAGAGGCCGCTGTCTAATCCTATGTCACTCACTCTCCACACGCTCGCGCCCAAAACTGGGAGCCGCACCAAAACATTCCGCGTCGGACGCGGACAGAGTTCTGGCCGCGGTAAAACGGCAGGCCGCGGGACCAAAGGTCAGCGCGCTCGAACCGGAGGTCGCGCAGTGAAAGCCCTGTGATTTTGACCGTCGCGC
>CAYGDS010000053.1:0-7063 GCA_964348595.1 uncultured Gammaproteobacteria bacterium
AGGTACGCGATGGAAGGGCGAAGGTGTTCGGTGGAACCTATGATGAATACGTGTATGCGCTGCAAAAGCACCTCACCCCCGTCCCCTCTCCCCGCCCGCAGCGCATTGCGCAACGAGGCGGGCAGGCTTCACAAGGTGACGGGGTCGTCGACACGAGGGGCTCATCGAAAGCGGAACGGTATGAGAAACAGAGGGAGCTGCGTCGTGCGATCATGAAGGTGGAACATGCGCTCGAAAAACTGGAGGAGGAACGTGCCGGAATCATGAAGCTCTTCACACAAGATCCAACTGCCTTCGATCTTGAACGAAACCGCCGCATGACGACGCTCGCGACCATGATCGAGCATACGGAGGTCGAATGGAATCGACTCACAAAGGAGCTGGAACAAACGGAATCGAAATCGTGATCGAGTGGGACATATACACATGTTGTTGGATTGACACCAAAGATCGTGGTATCATTATGTTCATCGTAACCGAACTTTCCGTATGAAAACAAAAGCAAGAAAAACAAAAGTTCCGAAGTTGTGCTTGCCGAATGTCGCTTGCGAGGACACGGTCGGATGGCACGTCTTGTGTTGGTTCGTTATCATCAGTGTCGCATTCAGCACGATCTCCTTGGTATTCACGGCCACGGCTGTCCCCTATATACGGGTCCTTCCTCGCGTCACGTCACAGGAGCGGTTGCAGATGATGGAAGCTCGTATGGAGCGTGTCGAGCAAGCCCTCAGCGAACTCAAGATGTCGCAAGTGACGGGAACGCGGTAATCGAGCTCAGCTCGACACCCGTTTCATGATGATGCGAAGCTAAGCTTCGCTCATTTTTTTATCAACAGCATCGAGCTCAGCTCGACTCCTGGCCCTCGGTTCATATGATGCGAAGCTTAGCTTCGCTCTTTTTGATTCGATAGAATCGAGCTTAGCTCGATTCATCGGTCTAGACGGTGCCGATACCCGAGATCGTGCAGCGTCATCTCCAATTGATGCTTCAGGGACTCCCGTCCATTGCCACCCTTCAGATAACGTTCACGACGCTTCGCTTCATAAGTATTTGTATACCCCTCAAAATATATGAGACTGACGGGCAGCCTTTGCTTCGTGGATAACACAAGCCCCGATTGGTGCTGCCAAACACGCCTCGCAACATCATTAGTCTCACCCACGTAGAGCTTTCGATCTTTATGGCTGAAAAGAACATATACGTAATGCATATATCTACTCCGTTCACTTTCTGGACGCTTTTGTCAAGACCGGACGCAATTTAAGAGACCAGCTATGCTGGTCTCCTTTGCCGAATTCATCTCGGAAGTGTGTCGAGCTAAGCTCGATGCACCTCGCTCCGTCCCGCTCGGTTCATGATGATGCGAAGCTAAGCTTCGCTCTTTATGAGTCGATGGAACCGAGCTGAGCTCGGTGGTGCCGAGGGAGAGACTCGAACTCTCAATGGGTTTCCCCGCCAGCTCCTAAGGCTGGTGTGTCTACCAATTCCACCACCTCGGCACGCGCACGTACGCTACGCGAAAAATCCAAAAAGATCAATGGATCGATGCGACTGCGAACACAGTTTGGAATGGCTCACAGTAAATCACGATGGATTTCACGGTGCTGACGTCGAACCCCTCAGGCAGATCAAACGTTTGTAACCCCTCAAAGGTTTTTAGACGACCGACCTCGGTCATGTCGGCCAGTTCCAACTCCTTCCGTGTACCAGGATTCAAGTGGTTGCTCGCAAGGACTACGAGCGACGGGCCGGCTGTTACGGAAAAATCCTCGCCGAGCACGAGCTTGTAACGATCCCCGTTTCTGACGATCTTCGCACTCCCCGCTCCGGCATACCGCGCCATCCCCTCAAATTCCGCGAGGCGTTCGATGGTTCCCTCACGCATGATGGAGATCGAACTCGTGATCTCATCCTTACGCTCCTCAGCCGTGAGCTCTTTCGGCGGATCCTTTTCCATCATGGCCTGCATGCCCGCTTCGATATCTTCCGGGGTCATGCGTTCGAGCTGGGTATCCGTCGGGACTTCGCCGGGAACGTACCGAGGGACGCAGCCGGCCCCGAGTATCGCAAATAGTGTTAGAAGAACAACAGTATTTCGCCAGGTCATATTGCCATAGGTTAGCAAAAAAGAAACGCCAAGTCGCCCTGTCGCCCTGTCGCCCGGTCACCCACATGACTGATGGACCAGGCGACCAGGCGACTAGGCGTTGGCAAGGGTTGACATTTTATTAAATTTATGCTAAGAAAGGGCTCATAAACAACCCTATGAACAAGATCTTCTCCTCTCTGCTTGTTGCGGTTATCGCGGTTCCGCTCTTCGGATTTGCCGCGCCGACAGCCCAAGCCGCTACGATCAACACTGCTATTCGTGGACAGGCTACCCAAACCGTTTATTGGTATGCCCCAGACGGGAAGCGCTACACCTTTCCGAACTCTGGAACGTTCTACACCTGGTTCCCGTCGTTTGAGGCGGTCCGGGATCTGACCGACGCAGAGATCCAATCGATCCCGCTCGGCAATCAGAACGTCACCTATCGTCCGGGTGCAAAGCTCGTAAAGATCAATACCGATCCGAAGGTCTACGCCGTATCAAAGGGCGCGATCCTTCGTCACGTGACGAGCGAGTCGCTCGCGAGCCAGCTCTTCGGCTCCGACTGGCGCCTCAAGATCAACGACGTGCCGGAGGTCTATTTTACCAACTACACTGTCGGCTCGCCGATTTACAACGCGTCCGACTACAACGTAAGCAACGAGTACAACAGCGTCACGTATCCACATGAGTCGCTCAAGGGCACGAGCACGAGTGGCTCGACGCAGAGTGGTTCGCTGACCATGAACGCTGATCGCACGTCGATCACGAGCGGCCAGGCCGTGTATTTGAACGCCGCCTACAATCAGTCGTTGCCAACGGGTGGTCGTCTCGAAATCCGTCTCGAACGCAACAGCACGGTCGTCCAGTCGTGCACGAACACTACGTGTTCTGTCACGGTGTATCCAACGCAAGAGTCTGGATACAACACGGTGCAATATTTCGCGATCGTGAAGGATCAAAACGGCAACCAGGTTGCTATGCAATACAGCCCGGTGATCTCATTCAATGGCTCGACGACCGGAACGGCAATTCGCCTTTCGAACTCGGTCAGTCGCACGACTGTCAATAGCGGTGATAGCGTGACGTTCACCTCAACTGTACTTGGCAGCAACCTGCCAGCAACCTATCGCATCGAGATCATCGACCCACGTAGCCAGGAGTACATCAATGGCTCCTACTACTTCGTCGGTTTTGTGAAACAGACCTGTTGGAACACGACGACGTGCACAGTATCGGCCACGATGGACCAATACATGGGTCGGACTGGTCTCACGTTCGGCGCCGTACTGCGTGACGGTAATGGCAACCTGATCACCCAGGAAAGCTTCCCAACAGTCACCATCACGTCGAACACCCCAACCGAGACGTACCAACACAACGGCGAGGATTACATCACCCGCATGACGCTTGAGGTAGACCGCACTTCGGTTGCTTCCGGCGATCAGATTCGCCTTACCGTGAACGCCTTCAACGTCGGTAACTGGACCTACACCGGCAACCGCATCGAGATCCGCGATACGCGCACCGGCTCGACGATCAAGACGTGTAACGACCAATCGTGGTGTGTCGCGTCGGGCATCACCGTAACGGGTAGCAACGGCTCGACGGCGCAATACGAAGCGCGCATCTACGACCGCAATGGCCGGTTCGTGATGAGCCAGACCTCGCCGACGATCTCCATCTCAGGCACGGCCACGGGCTCGAGCACGTACACGACCTCCGGTTCCGGCAGCGGCTCCGTGAACGGCCTTGTACTTGAGACCAACGATACCAACGTGAACACAGGCGATTCCGTCCGCCTCACGGCCAACGCCTATACCAATGGCTCCATGAGCTACTCCGGCTACCGCTTGGAGATCCGCGATGTGCGCGATGGTTCCATCGTTCGCACCTGCTACGATCAGAGCTCGTGTGCCACGGACGTGACCGTTGTCCGCCGCAACACGGAGACGCAAGCGCAATACGAAGCGCGCCTCTACGATCGTAATGGCAGCCTGGTGATGAGCCAGTTTTCCCCAGTCATCTATTTTTACGGCACGGGCTCAGGCTCGAGCTCCGGAACGGGTTCCACAGGGACCGCGCTCACGGGTTCGGCGACAATCGCTATGCACCCGAGCACTGACATCCGCGTGAATGGAACCGTTTTCCTCAACGCCGATGTCCA
This sequence comes from uncultured Gammaproteobacteria bacterium, assembly GCA_964348595.1. Classification (GTDB taxonomy): domain Bacteria; phylum Patescibacteriota; class Patescibacteriia; order 2-12-FULL-60-25; family 2-12-FULL-60-25; genus CAYGDS01. Next base: position 4,258 of record CAYGDS010000053.1, read on the forward strand.
GAGCGCGAACGTCGCGACCCCGAACATCGTCGTCAAGATCTACGATGAGCGCTCAACGACCCCGCTTGCGACCTGCACAGGCGCGCTCACGTGTGTCGTAAACTACTTCATGGGTCCGACGCCGATCTCGACGCGCGTGTACGCCGTCGTATCGTCCAACACAAACCCAGGTTCGTTCGAGACCGCGCGTCTCCAGTTGACGACGAACTAACGCGCAGCGCGTAATGCAGAACGCATAGCGCATAACAAAACCCCCTGACCGATTGGTCGGGGGGGTTTTGTATATAGGGTTCCACCTCTCCCGCTCCCTCTCCTGCGACCTCACCCTAAAATCGAGGGGACGGGGTGAGGTCACGCCCGCTCCACGTACTCCCCCGTTTCCGTGTTGATTATGATGCTCTCCCCTTCCTTGATGAACATGGGCGCACGGGTCTTGATGCCTCCTTCGAGCGTGATCTCTTTGGTAAGGTTCCCGCCGCTCGCGGTGTTCCCCGCGACGACGTCCATCGATTCGATCACCTTGAACGTCATCTTGCGCGGGATCTCGATCGCGAGTGGACGTCCCTCATACGTGGTCATCATGACTTCGAGGCCCTCACGCAGATACCGTGACTGATCCCCCACTTCATCCGCGGACATGGTCACCTGATCATAGGTATCGTTGTCCATGAAAGTGAATCCGGTTGCATCTTTGAAAAGATACTGCATGCGACGATGCTCCACGTCGACGAGGGTAATGGTTTCCGACGTCTTATAAGTGGCCTCAAGTACCTTGCCGGACTGAAGATTGCGGATGCGCGTGCGCACGAATGCCGCCCCCTTGCCCGGGTTCACGTGCTGGAACTCGACGACGACCCAGAGGCCCTGCGGGTCCTGGATCACGACGCCTTTTTTGATGTCGTTCGGAGAAGCCATACTACACTACGATGTCAGAACCTTGATGTCAGATGTCAGAGATCAGAGCCGGCTTCTGACATCTGACATCATGAATGAGGATGGCGAAAGGTTGCCAGGGAAGGCCCGGGGCGTCAAGATATCCGCGCTATGTCCGAACCAATGTCCACTGCCGAATCACTCGATCAATACCGGAAACTCTACGATGAACTCCACGAGCCGCTCGGCCTCACCACCCCCATCGAGGTCGTTGCGGCGGACTGGTGGTACTTCGACCAGCGGCCGGATCGGGAGACGATCATTGTAAGCGTGCCTCCGTACCACCCCGACCTCGCGGCACCGGTATTCGTCCACTACATGGGCCATGCGAAGCTCCTGCAAGATGGCTGGCCGCGCATGAAAGCGTCGGTTGGCTGCACTGAAGAAGTGGCACAATATCTAGCCACGCTCCCCGAGGAAAAACGAACGTCCGTCCCCCTCTACTGGGCCTCACGGTCCGAGGATTCTTTTTTCGACTTTTTCGTATGGCGGCATGTCACCAAACAGCTCGGCGCGGACTGGCTGGAACGTTGGATGAACGCGGCAAGCTACTCCACGACGGAAAAACTCCTTCCGCTCTTCGACACCGGGGCTTCGGTCGGCCTCGACATCCATCGGTATGTATACAGCCTCGATTGGTTCGGATCGCTCTCGTCACTTGCGGAGCTCTACCAATTTCCCGTTCTCGCCAAACTCGAAACCCAATACGAGGCCGTAAAGGCCCTGGATTCGTGGGGTGAGGATTTCCGACAAGCGATACACGAGACACTGCCGTGGCTACGAACATTCTATCGCACCCTCGCAGAGCGGTTTCCAAGCCACTTCGAGCTCCTTCGCGACGAGAAGGTCCGAGACGAGGTCTTCCATGAATATTACGACACGATTTGGGAGGACCTGCCTCTCGAGATCCAAGCCGTATTTAAGAACGAATAAAAAACAGACCTCGACGAGCGAGGTCTGTATTTTTTTTTAAACACCTACCTTACCGCAGAGATTAAAGTCCGGCATGTTTACGACTTCAAGTGCTCCTGTTGCCTCGTTTATAGCATCATAACCCGTTGCGTTAGGAATGCAGATAAGGAGAGTCTTACCATCAAGCACGAGTGTGATTCTTTTCGATTGGTGCGCTTTCTTGTGTGCCATGTAAATTCACCGCCTTTCTAGATGTGGATAAGATGAGTATAGCACATGGACGATTGAGCAGTCTATCGAGCCGTCAAGATCGCGCTGTGTGTTATTTTTATCCGCACGCAAAGAAGGTAACCGGCAGACCCTTTAACACCGGCAACTGCTCGTAGGCCGTCTGTGGAATGCAAACTTTTAAACCCGCTTCATCAACAATGATTGTTGTTATTCTCCCACGTGTATGTGTTTTCTTGTGCATCGTATGTCACCGCCTTTCTATTCGGAGTTACACCCATGATAGCACAATCGTTCTCCACACAGTGCGGGTGCTATACTGATCGATACCAAGGGAACCTTTGCATGACCAAATCCCACCAACCGACCCTGTCCTTTTTGTTCCGTCACGTGTGTCGGTACATTAGTCATTACAAATGGCTGTGGATAATTTTGCTCGTCCTCGCCATCCTCGTCTCGGCGATCTCGCTCGCCCAGCCGCTCGTATTCAGAAGCTTCATTGACGATGCCCTGCTCAAACAAGATGTCGGAGCCTTGAGCTTCCTCGTGCTCTTTTACCTCGTTGTCGCGCTTGTCACGGGTATCCTCCATATGGGCTCCACCATGCTCCGGCGGCACATCGAACTGCGCACGATGGCCAGGGTGCGCGACGACCTCTTTTTCCACCTAGAACATCTGGACCTGTCGTTTTTCCGCAAGCAAAAAACGGGCGACTTGCTTGAACGGCTTGAGG
>CAYGDS010000054.1:0-7028 GCA_964348595.1 uncultured Gammaproteobacteria bacterium
GCGTGGTGCATACAGCGCGCCTGGAGCTCGGCGCTGTGCCACGGGATGCCCGTGAGCGGCTCGGGAAAGAGCGTGGGAAGCGGCAGCGCGAGCTGCTTGCCCGTCTTGTAGGCGCCGTGGTTCGCGGGGCTTCGCGAATACTTCGCATTCACGTACGCCGCCATCGGAACGAACTGCACTTCGTGCGGGCGATCCCACAGACGCGCGACGTACTTCATTGCTTCGTAGAGATTGCTCGAGCGCTTGTTCGTCGGATCGAGCGGTTCGGCACCCAGGCGGTGCCCGATCGACGAGTTCACGTCCGTCACCATGCCGGGCGCAGGAACGAACACGCGCCGTACGCGCGACACGACGGCTTCGAGATCGTCTCGCTCGACGATGAACATCGATGCGATCGGATCTCCGATACCGACGAGCTGGGTGAACCGGATGCTCTTGTCGAGCAGCTTGAGGAGCATGCGCTCCTTGTGCCGCATGAAGAAGAAGATCTTGAACGACGGAACGCCCGGAGCCGCGCGCACCTCGTGCCGGTGCATGGGCATCACGACGAGGTCGTTGCGCGACTCGGGTACACGCTCCCCTTCCGTCACGATCCAGTGGCGCCTACACATGTAGCGGTCGTGCGGATCGAGCTCCGCAACGACGTGCACAGGCTCGCCAACCGCATCCGCGAAGAAGTGGCGTCGCAAGAAAGTGAGCGTCGCGCGCGCCTCCGCTTCGAGCGCTTCCGGCTTGAAGCCGTCACGCCTCGCTTCAAAGCACGCCTGACCGAGGATGAGTCGGCAACGTGCCTGATGTCGCGTCTTTGCGTCACGAGCACGCGCGAGGCGAAGCAGCTCGAGCGGATCGTCCGTCTGCACATCTTGGCTCACGCGCATGCGCTCGCGCAGGCGGAGTGAGCGGCCGCCGACTCTTACCACTTCGGGTACGGATCGAATGAGATGCGCGTAGACGCTGTCGACGTCGAGCATCGCATGCTGAAACGTTTCCGCGTTCGACCGGAAATCGCCGGGGCCACCGCGATACGGACAGCCGTACTTCTGCTCGGGCTGCAGTGGGTCACCGACGAAGAAGTCGTGAAACGCGCGCATCATGGTGTGATGCGCCACTTCCGGTGAGTAGCCCCTGGGCTCGATCTCGCACTCCTCGTTACGGAGATAGCGGAAGAGGTTTCTGGCACGGATGCGCTCGCCGTGAAAGAGCGAGTGATCGTCGCTGTTCAATGCGAGTTGTTGTGCGGGCGTGAGGTACAGGAGCCCCGGGAACACCTTGGCCAGCTTGTACTGATCCTCGGTGATGCCGGCCTGCTCCCACGGAGTCATCTCTTTCGTCTGATCCACGAGACCTCCTCTGCAATGAGAAAGAACGGAAGTCGACTGTAGACGGCGCATCGTGAAAAATCAAGAGCCCCGCACCCGGGGCTCTTGTGATTGATTGGCGTGACGCGTTATGCGCTATGCGCTACGCGTTTCGCGTTACGCAATAAACCACTTCGCATCGTACTGCACACCATCGTTCACATGCTCGTACTTGTAGAGCTCGGTGTCGGTAAACCAGATCTTGATTTCATTATTTGCCTCCTCGACATTGCCCGAGGCGTGGATCAAATTGCGGAGCGGTCGGTTCTGAGAGTTCGACAGCGCGTAGGTGTCATGCGAGTAGTCGCCGCGAATGGTGCCCGGCGCCGACGACGCAGGCTCGGTTGCACCCACGAGTTTACGCACAAGCGACACGGCCATCTCTCCTTCGAGCACGAGTGCCACGATCGGCGCGGAGCGAAGAAATTCCACGAGCCCACGCTTGATTTCCGCGCCGTAGGCCTTGTGATCCTGGAAACCGAACGTCTTCCCCTCGGATTCGTACTTTGCCTTGGCTTTTGTAAACACCGCCATCATCCATTCCTCCGTCAGGGCGTAGTGCCGGTCGACGTCCTCCACACTCGGATGAACCATCTTCATAGCCACAACCTTGAGCCCAGCTCGCTCAAAACGGCCCAAAATCTCCCCGATCAGACCGCGTGCGACGCCGTCGGGTTTAACCAAAACAAGAGTCTTTTCCATAAATTTCCCATAGATTAGCCAAAGAGTCGGCTGCTGGCAAGGGGGTCAACGATAGAACCGGGACTTGCAAAATTTCTCCAGATTCGCTAGAATAGAGCGTATAATTCCCTGAACCGAACTGTTATGGGTCTTCCTGGCCATCGCCGAACTTCCTCGCATAAACGCCGCCGCGCTTCGCATTTTGCATTGACCGCACCGGCTCTCACCACCGACAAGAGCGGTCGCACACACTTGATGCACAAAGTGGCGCCAGGAGCGACCGAGTACAACGGCAAGAAGATCCATGTCAAAGGTCTCGAGCGCAAGCTTGCTCGGAGACTGAAGCAGACGAAACCCGCCTCGGCCAAGACGGCGGCGAGCGATGCGCATGATCACGACCACGCCGGTCATGACCATGCTCACGCATAACTTGATCCGTTTCCTTACTCCGACGCAACGTCGGAGCGCGTGAAAAACGCAACGCACCTTCGCTCCTATGTCCAATCGACATCTCGCTCGCGCCATCGCCATGCAGTCCCTGTATGAATGGGATTTTTTTGGAGGCAGCAAAGATGCGAATGAGATGGTCGAGCGCAACATGCAAGAGTTCGGCGCTCAGCTCGACGAAAAAGAATTCTGCGCGAGTATCGTCCACGGCGTCCTGGAACATCATGACGCGATCGATGCCACCATCACGAAATTCGCTCCGGATTGGCCCCTACAAAAGATCACAACCGTCGATCGCAATGTGTTGCGCATCGGCACGTATGAGCTTTTGTACAACTTCGACATCCCGAGCAAGGTGGCCATCAACGAAGCGATCGAGCTCGCGAAGACGTTCGGAGGTGAATCCAGCGGCAAGTTTGTGAACGGCGTCCTCGGCGCCGTCTACCGTGATCAGCTTGCGAGCGGCGTCACGAAAGAGTCAGATAAGCCAAAGCCGGAGAAGAAAGATAGTCCATCAAAACCTAATGCATAACGCATAACGCATAACGTCGGACAGACCCTGGTCGGCGGTATGCGTTACGGGTTACGCGCTACGCGAACATATGCAAACCCTTCCAGACTTCAGCCCGCTGGAAGAGCGCTTGGGCCACATCTTCCGTGACCGGACGCTCCTCCTGCAGGCTCTGACCCACCGGTCTTACCTGAACGAACATACGGACTTCCCCTACCCGCACAACGAGCGCCTGGAATTTTTGGGCGACGCGGTGCTCGAATTGTCTGTCACCGAATATTTGTTCAAAAATTACGCGAACGATGAGGGAGATCTCACCAACTGGCGCGCTGCGCTCGTGAATGCAAAAACGCTCGCTGGGATCTCACAAGATTTGAAATTTGAGGAATTCCTACTGCTCTCCAGGGGCGAGGCAAAGGACAAGGATACAAAGGCCCGCATGTACATTCTCGCGAACGGGATCGAAGCGATCATCGGCGCCATCTACCTCGACGGGGGCATGGAAGCAGCCGATGCGTTCGTGAGAAAGCACATCTTGTCGCATCTGAAAGCGATTCTCGAGCATGAGTTGTACGTAGACGCGAAGAGCAAGTTCCAAGAGACGGCGCAGGAGCTCATGGGGGTGACACCGACGTACAAGGTGCTCGAGGAAAAAGGACCGGACCATGCCAAGGAATTCACCATCGGCGTGTTCCTCGGCAAGGATCTCGTCGCCGTCGGAAAGGGCTCAAGCAAACAAGAGGCGCAGGTATCGGCTGCGGAGGCGGGATTGGAGGCGAAGGGGTGGAAGATGAAATCGAAGTAATGAAATGAGCCACCCGAGAATGGGTGGCTCAGTCTTTGTACCGGATCACTCGGAGCTCGGGGCGTGGAGCGACTCGAGGGCCGCGTCGATCTCGTCGATCTCCTGGTCCAGTCGCGCCTTCTCGGCGAGCTTCTTCACTCGCTCGTCGGCAAGTCGGCGCTGTCGATCGCTGGCGCGGCGGTGGCGGTCGTCCTTGATGAGGAGGCGCTGGCGCTGGAGATCAGCGATGACGTGCTCGGCAGCCTCTTCGTGTGCGGCGAGTTCCGCATCCGAGAGCTTCGCGAGACCCGCGGCTTGGTAGAGGAAGAGGCGCGAGACGCCGTCGGCCGAATCGATGGTCGAGCCGCGCAAGGGCGAAGCGGCGATCACGGTGAGCATGGTCGGGACCTTGCTTGCCGGGTGGTGTTCGATCGGACCGGATCGCGCTCCGGCCGGTGGCGTGTCATCCCCATGTTGCGGTGCTCCCGGCGGTTCCATTCCTTCCATGGCTCACTCCTTTCGACACGGGCTATTGAACGTGCCGACGTTAACTTAGTCCCAACTTGGGAGTAAGGTCAAGGTAATTAAAAGGGGCCCTGTGCGGGTAACATGCACGTACGGGCCCTGGAGGTGACAGCGTCAGGAAGGACTGAGCTGTCCACTTGCAGCATACCCACCCCGCAACGCGGGGCCTCCGGGCAGCGAATAGGTTCGCTCTGCAAGCCTGATACGAGTTAAATACAAAGTTCGCTGTAGGTCAAGGATGAACGAGCCACTCAAGATATGGGTGGCTCTTCTTACAGCCGCACTAGCGCTGACGGGTTTGCCGACGGGCTTTGAGCCAGTCGCGAATCGCCATGTTGATCGCGACACCGCGCGTGATACGCACGGCGCGGTACTCCGGCTCTTGCGAAAGGAGCTCGACCTCGGCATCCAGCTCCTCGATGAGCTTTTTCGGTAGCCGCATTGAAGTCATCCCATCCTTGCGTGCCATCTACCCTCCAGTCGGCATGCAATCACATGCCGTATAAAAAGTCAATCGGACAGATAACAACGGGCAGCGCCACGTGAATCCCTGCGAAAGCAAAACAAGGGGAGTCCCGTAAAAATCGCATGCGATTCACGGGGCACGTAAAAAATCCCTGCTTTCGCGGGGATTTTTTACGTGGTGCATTCGGAGGGATTCGAACCCCCAAAACCAGGTTCGAAGCCTGGTGTGATATCCATTTCACCACGAATGCAAGCGCGCCGAGAGTACCACAGTCAGGCGACGAAATCAACCCTTTGACGTTCGCGACGACCGGACGTAAGGTCATGGGTACCTTGTACCTTGAAAGGAGGGGGCTATGGAGTCGGAAGAAGTTCTGCGAATCGCGAAGCATGCCGGTGCGGTATACGAGCATGACCACGTCGTCTACACATCCGGACTTCACGCCACGAGCTACGTCGACTTCCGCGTGTTCGGGAAGAACCCTGAGCTCGCGGGCGAGTTCCATCGGCTGTGCGATGCGCTCGCCGAGTGTTTCTGCGATCTGCAAGACATCGAGGCCGTCGTCGGTCCCGAGACCCTGGGGTGTGCCATGGCGGCTCGCGTGGCGAGCACGCTCTCGAGCGTATACCGCAAGTACGTGAGACCGGTGACGGCTCACAAGCGCCCGGGCATCGCGAGCAAGGAGTTCTACTTCGGTGAGAACGATCGCGCATTCATGCGCGAGAAGACCGTGCTTGTGGTGGATGACGTGCTCACGCGCGGCACCACCCTCAAGCCGGTGATTGAACGCCTGCGCATGTGCCGGGCGCACGTCGTCGGATTCGGCGCCTTCGCCAATCGAAGCGAGTATACTGCTGCCGAGTTCGGCCTCACGCGCCTCCTCGCGCTCCTCACCCTGCCGACTCACACGTGGTCCGCGTACGCGTGTGCTGAGGACGGCCCCTGCAGTATCGGGACACCGATCAACCTGAAGGTCGGCCACGGCGCCGCGTTCGTCGCGGAGCATGGGCAGCCACAGAGACAGTGAACTGAACCCTCTCCCCTTGTCTTCAAGGGGAGTTTTCGTATACGGTTCCGGAGTCGAGCTAAGCTCGACTGCGGTCGAGCTTAGCTCGACGCACCTTTCATCGTTGGAGGAGGTTATGACGGGGCTGCAGACGGAGATCGATACGTTGAAGCGGTTGAGTCATCAGGCTCATACCGATGCTGCCGAAGCCACGAGCTTCATCATGGGCGAGCTCGAGCGTGTCCGCACGAGGATCAAGAATGGTGAGAGCACGGGCGATATCCTCGCCGATCTCGCCATTGCGCGCTACGGCGACGGTCTCGACGGGCGGATCACCATGATCATGCGCGGGATCGAGGCGCTGCTGCGCGGCAAGAAGGGTCAACTCTTCGTGATCGCCGAGCACTCGCGCGGCTTTCATGATCCCTTCGATCGCGACGAGGGTGGCTGCTACAGCTCTCCCAAGACCGTACCCGTCGCAGACATGCTCACGTTCGGAATTCTCTCGGACGAAAAGCTCATCGTCGACGTACAGGCGGGAACATGGAGGCTTCCGGCTGACGGTCCAACCTTCTTCCAGGACCAGTCGAGTGAGATGGACTACCTGCTCGAGAAGGCGGGTAATCGAGATGCGCGGGAACCTACGCCCAAGATCGTCATCGGCGATGCCGAAGTGATGGAGTGGTTCAAGAAGGAGCAGCATCGTTACGGCGCTGACGATGCGCTCACAAAGCGCGAGCTCGCGAAGAAGACACTCGATCTCGTGGTCCCGGTCGGTCACTGGCTCCGCACGGAGCGAGATGCCATGTGCGCCCGCGCCTTTGCCGTGGCTCTGCAGCTCGAGCAGGAAATTCGCGAAAAGCGTCTCGAGATCGAACATCCGAACCGGAGACACAAACGGGAGCCGGAGATCGCGAGCACGGTCGAGGTTGTGCGCAAGTCGATCGCTGAGATGCGCGAAGCACTTGATCTCGCGATCAAGCTCGGCATCGATCCGATGCGCACCGAGGTGCTCCGTCTGCGCGAGCAGTTCGGCCGCCACTGGACCGACGAGAGAAGAGCTGATGCAGCCGACGAGCGAGCAGATCCCCCACGACATCTTGCGCCAGATCACGGAACTCGCGCCCAAGCTCGACATCGCGATCGGCGCAAAACTCCCGCTCAAGGAGCAAGAAGCGCGACGAAGCGAGTACGTCGGCAACTTGAAGCGACTCCTCGACCTGCTCAAGCAGGCCAAGGAGGCCGGGCTT
>CAYGDS010000055.1:0-7016 GCA_964348595.1 uncultured Gammaproteobacteria bacterium
ATCCGGGGCCGGCGGGGATTGGGGTTGTGATTGAGAATGAAAAGGGGAAGGTGCTGGAGGAGCATGCAAAGTTTCTTGGCGTGAAGACAAACAACCAGGCGGAATACGAGGCAGTTATCCTGGGCCTTGAGCGCGCCAAGCATCTCGACGCCGCATCCGTGCAAGTTTTTGCCGATAGTGAGCTCCTCGTCAAACAGGCCAACGGGGAGTACCGAGTCAAGCACCCAAACATCCAGCCGCTCTTTCGGCGCATGGACGCTCTCGTTCAACAAATCGGCCATGTGAAGTTTCAACATGTCAGACGAAATGCCAACAAACGCGCGGATTTCCTTGCCAACCAAGCCATGGATCGTGGCGCGTAACTTCATGCTATACTGCAGCTGATCAACGTATGGGTCTCTTTTCCTCCGCACCACAACCGCAGAGCTATATTGGCATCGATATTGGATATGCCGGCATCAAGCTCGTTGAGCTCAAAAATGAGAAGGGTCGAGCGCGTCTTATCACGTATGCATATGCCGATGTCCCGGCGGAAGCGCTCGAAAAATCTTTGTTGAACGACGTGCCCGGAACCGCCGAGCTTTTGAAGAGCATGATGGTGAAGGCGCGCACGACGACGAAGAAGGCAATTTCGGCGCTTCCGATCTCCGCTGTGTTCTCATCCATCCTTTCGGTGCCGACGACGAACGAAAAGGAGTTGAAAGAGGCCGTGACCGTTCAAGCCAAGAAACTGATCCCATTGCCGATTGAAGAAGTCGCGCTCGACACCAAGATCATCGACAAGAAGGAGAAGGGAACGCCGGACGGCAAGGCCTCAACACGCGTGCTTGTCACCGCGGCACCGAAAACGCTTGTCGCGAAGTATCTTGAGATCTTCAAGCAGGCCGGACTCGAGCTCGTGTCACTCGAGACGGAAACATTCGCCGAGAGCCGTGCGCTCATCGGCAAGGATCGCTCCACCATCATGCTGATCGACATTGGATCGCTCCGAACCAACATCATCGTCGTGGAAAACGGTATTCCGTTTATCACACGATCTATTGCAACCGGTGGGAATACCATCACACAGACGATTGCAAAGACGCTCGGCATTCCGCTTGAGCAGGCCGAGTCCATGAAGCGGGACATCAAATCCATGCAAACGTTTGCCCCGACGGGGGATCTCTCGCCGATCTTGCGCGTGCTCGTTAAACCAATATTGGATGAAATAAAATATTCGTTTAATTTGTACCAGTCGCAAGAGAATGGTTCGACAAGCTCACCATACGGTTCGACAGGCTCACCACAGGGTGGCGGCGGTAAGCGCATCGAAAAGATTATTCTCACTGGCGGCTCATCATTGCTTCCACGCTTGCCGGAATTTCTCACGCAAGAAATGAACGTGAACTCGTACCTCGGAAATCCATGGGCGCGCGTCGTGTATCCTCCGGATCTCCGCCCGATTCTCGACGAACTCGGTCCCCGTTTCGCCGTGACCATCGGTTGTGCGATGCGAGACATCGAATAGTATGCACCTGGATCCGTTTTCCGAGCGGGTCCTGGCTGCCATGCGGGCGGGACATGCCCTAGGAGTGGTTGAGACTGACCGTGCTCGGTCGCTTGTGCGTTCGGGCCTCACCCTCGAGCAATCGGTGGTTGGTCTTGGGTTGGTAGACGGTCAAACTTTTGGCGAATACCTTGGCCATGCGGCCGGTCTTCCATACGTGCATCAGCCGACGCCACTCGTTGGGGATTTCGATTGCGAGCCACTCAACCAGTCAGAGGCGATGCCTTTCGCTCAAGAAGGTGCGTCAATCCATGTCGCATTTCATCAACCAATACACTCGGTCCTCATAGAGGCACGCGAGGCATTGACGGCAAACGATCAGACGCTCATTCCATATGTGACGACAACATCGTCATTTTGGTCGACGCGCGCCGAGAAACGCGAGCGAACAACGGGTGTGCTCGCGCGAATCGCCATGGCATTGCGCCGCGCGCGAAGCCGTCATGCACGCATCGTCGACCAGGATGGTGCCGGTCGCGCCATGGTCGACGGTATCCGACTCATCCCCCTGCGCATGGAAAGCACGTGGATGCCTGCTGTGGCGTACCGTCTCAAACGCCTCGGCCCTTTCTCCGGATGGCAATCCGACGTTTCGCACCGAGGATTCACGGGCGCATTGCACCTCTCGCGTGTCGCGAGCGATACCTCCGACGATCATCCTATGGATTGGTCCTCGCTCGAACCGTACTTCCGCGAGCGACCTGTTGGGCTCACCATCATTATTTCCGGCGACCCTTCTTTTGTACGCGAAACGTTTCAGCAATACCAAGGCCGCACGGAAACCGTGCCTGCAGATACGCAGGACGAACAAGAACAGGCCTTGCATGCGGCCTTGTCCGGCAAGGCCGTGACCGCGTGGACCATGGATCGATCAGCCTGGTGGCATCCAGCCACAGCTGCTGGGTTGCGCGTGCGCGTCTTGAGTGCCGTACCCACCACGTATGGATGGGCGTGGAGTTCGTATCTTGATCGCGTATGAAACCGCTCGTACTCATGATCGAAGACGATCGTCGCTTCGCAACCATCCACAAAAACGTGCTCACCACGCGCGGGTTCGACGTCTCGCATGCCGTCAATGGAGACGAAGGGGTCAAGCGCGCTGCGGACGAGCTTCCTGCCGTGATCCTGCTCGATATCGGCTTACCAAAAAAAGACGGTTTTCAAGTGTTGCAAGAGCTGAAGGCGGATCCGCAAACGGCGAACATCCCGGTCATTATGCTTTCTCGACTGGGGACAAGAGAAGACATCGATCAGGCATTCTCGCTCGGTGCCGCTGAATATATGATCAAAACGCAGCATTCTCCGGAGGACGTAGCCGATCATGTCTTGCGTCGCGTGGGCGCCAAGCCCGGATTCACCATCCCAGAGCTCCTCCTCGTCATTGGTGGGATTCTTGTGCTTCTCGGGCTCGTCTACTGGCAGGTGACGCACCCGAAGCCGGCAGCGCCACCAACCCCCGCACCGGGGGAGGTCATCCTCGAGCCAACCCCGTAGTTCTCCTTTTTCCATTTTTCTTGTACACTCTCCTTATATGGTCTCAGCGTTTCGGCGAGGGTTCACGATTCTTGAGCTCATCATCGTCATTGCCGTTTTCGGGTTGCTCGCAACCCTTGCGGCATTATCGCTCAATAGTGCGCGCGCAAGTCTGCGCGATGCCCAGCGACTGTCCGACGTGAGCGTCCTGCGCGCTGCACTGAGTGCGTATTATCTCGAGAAGGCCACGTTTCCGTTGAGCGGCGGCGTAGATCTCGGGCAACCGGGTACAGATACGGATGTGTTCACCGGGAGCGGCTTCGTCGCCGCCGATCAAGCGCAGCCACCGATCTATCTCGAGCGCGTACCGGTGGGGCCACGCAATAACGAGTACTATCGGTTTCGCGGAGGGGCCACGGGGTACTCCGTACGATTCGTCATGGAAACGGAAACCGATCTTGGGCCGCCCAACGTGTACTACGCACACCAGTCTGGCATTGATCGTGAAGATGCAGAACGATGAACATTTCCATGCTTGAGGGGATCCTCGCACTCCTTGGCGCCTTCATCTTGGGGGCTGTGCTCGGTTCTTTTGTGAACGCGCTCGTGTGGCGGCTACGTACGGCGACGACCCTTTGGGGACGCTCCAAGTGTCCCGCTTGCACGACCGTGATCCAGGTGCGACATCTCGTTCCTATCGTGTCGTGGATACTGTTGGATGGCCGGTGTGCCGAATGCGAGACTCATATTGGTTGGCAATATCCGATCGTAGAATTCTTGGGTGGTGTCATCGTCATGTTCGCACTGGCAAGAAATTTTCCGTTTGTAGATGTCACGACCGTCTTACAATTTTCTTACGAATCGCTCTTCGCGCTCACGTTACTTACGCTCGCCGTCTTTGATTGGCGCTGGAAGCTGCTCCCGGTCGAGTTCATGGGAGGCGCGGCCCTGTTTTTTGGAATCTGGAACGCCGTCGTAAGTCAGTCGATTCTGCCGTTCGTGGTGGGCGCAGGATTTGGGATGTTATTTCTCGGTGCCCAGGTCCTCGTTTCCGGCGGCCGTTGGATGGGAGCCGGGGATCCATGGCTCGGGGCGCTCCTTGGGGCGGGCCTCGGGTGGCCAGGGATCGGTGTGAGTTTCTACATTACGTATCTTGTCGGAGGTCTACTTGTACTCGTTCTCCTTATCCTGGGCGTTGTGCGTCGTTCCGAACGCATCCCATTTGCACCCCTGCTCGCCATCGGCGGGATCGGAGCCCTGTGGTTTGGCGATGTCATCGGCGCATGGTTTGCGAGGGCGGTTGGGCTCGCGTAAAGTAGGGATCACATGACCAAGGCCGAAGCGAAGACTCGCATAGAAAAACTCCGCGAGGAAATTGATAGATACCGGTACGAAATGCATGTCCTCGACAATCTTTCGATCAGCGAGGCGGCTTTGGATGCGCTCAAGCACGAGCTGTACAAGCTCGAGCAGGAGTTTCCAGATCTGATCACGAAGGATTCGCCGACGCAGCGTGTGGCTGGTAAAGCCCTCGCCGGCTTCAAGAAGGTTACGCACAGCGCGCCGATGCTTTCCATCGAAGATGCGTTTTCGCGTGAGGAGGCGGATGCATGGCTTGTGCGCATCCAAAAGCTTACGACGCACAAGATCTCCGGATTCTTCGCGGAGGTAAAAATGGATGGCCTTGCTGTCTCCCTCGTGTACGAGGATGGAGGTTTCGTCCAAGGGTCAACGCGCGGAGACGGTCGTGTTGGCGAAGATGTTACGCAGAATTTGCGGACCATCGAGGCGATTCCGCTTGTATTGCGCGTCCCGTCCGAACGAGAAATCGAACACTTCCTACGCAAGCATCACGGTCATGTCGATGTGAAGCGTGTCCGAGAAGTTCTAACCAAGCATGCGGGTCGCATCGAGATCCGCGGAGAAGCGTATCTCACCAAGAAACAACTCGAGGCCATCAACAGACAGCAGAAGAAGCTCGGATTGGAGGCGTATGCAAACCCGCGCAACACGGCAGCGGGCACCATCCGTCAGCTCGACTCAAATGCCGTCGCAGAGCGTAAATTGTCATTCTTCGGCTATGCAGTGATCGGAGACTATGGCACGACGACGCACGAACAGACGCACGAGGTGATTGCGCTGCTTGGTGTTCCGCAGAATCCGTTGAACCGTTACGCGAAGACGCTCGATGACGTCGAGCATCTGCATCATGACATTTACAAAAAGCGCGAAAAGCTCGATTACTGGTGCGATGGAGTCGTTGTCAATATAAACGATGATCGTTTGCATGCGTCCCTCGGCGTGGTCGGCAAGACGCCGCGCGCGATGATCGCGTGGAAATTTCCAGCTGAGCAGGCCACAACGATCGTGCGCGACGTTCAGGTCAACGTGGGCCGTACGGGCGTGCTCACGCCGGTCGCCGTCATGGACCCCGTGCTCGTCCAAGGGACGACCGTCACACATGCGTCTTTGCACAACGAGGACGAGATCCGGCGTCTCGGACTGAAGATCGGAGACACCGTGATCATCGAGAAGGCCGGGGATATCATCCCGAAAGTCATCCAGGTGTTGCCGAAGCTGCGCACCGGTAAGGAGAAAGAGTTTCACATGCCAAAAAAGTGTCCGATGTGCGGTTCACCCGTCGAACGGAAAGCGGGGGAGGTGGCTACCGCATGTTCGAATCGAAATTGTTTCGCTCAGCAGCTCGCGAAGCTCCTACACATGGTCTACGCGTTCGATATGAAGGGACTCGGCGAAAAAATCGCGGAACAGCTCATACAAAAGGGGTTGGCACATGATCCGGCGGATGTCTTCGAACTTGAACCGGGGGATTTTCTTCAGCTTGAAGGATTCGCGGAAGTCTCGGCGAACAAACTGCACAAAGAAATCCAAGCGCATCGTGAGATCGAGCTCGGGCGGTTCATCAATGGTCTGGGCATCCGACATGTCGGCGAAGAGACGGCGGAGGATCTTGCGAAAGAGTTTGGGACGATCGAGAAGTTTCGAAGTACCGAAAAAGAGGCTTTAGAGGCTATAGAGGGAGTAGGAGAGGTCGTTGCGGAGTCGATCGTCGAATGGCTGAAGGACAAGCAGAATACAAGACAGTTGGATCGGTTGCTTGCGCTCGTCCATGTAAGACGAAAGATGAAAGACGAAAGATCGGGCAAGCTAGCTTCGACCACCTGGGTGATAACGGGGACGCTTGAGTCGATGTCACGGGATGAGGCGAAGGATATGATCCGCGCACATGGCGGAGATGTGGCGGAGTCCGTGTCAAAAAAGACGAGTTACGTCGTCGTTGGCGAAAATCCCGGGTCGAAGTATGACAAGGCAAAGGAGCTTGGTGTCGAGATTTTGGATGAGAAAGCGTTCTTGAATAAGATGCCGTAAACGAGTACAGTCCCGTAGTACGAAATATGCCCTTGACCAAAGACGACGTTAAACGACTCGCGGAACTTGCGCGCATCGATCTCGACCCACAGGAGGCGAAGCGCATGGAGGAGACGCTCGATCCGATTTTGGAATATGTCGGCCGTTTGTCGAAGATCGATACGAAAGGCGTGCCGGAAGATGAAGCACTGGATGAGGGCTTGGGCTTGCGTCACGATGTGCCGCGAGGCGATAACGCGAGTGAGCGGACAATCGTGCTGCGAAACTTCCCAGACCGCGAAGGGGATGCCCTCAAGGTCCCAGCTGTGTTTGAAAAACCAAAGGGCTAGTGAGTAGAAAGTAGTGAGTAGTGAGTAGCCTGACCAAACACATGAAACATTTGCTGGAACATACGATTGAAACGGCGGGGGCAGGGCTTACCTCCGGCGCGTTTTCGTCGGCCGAGATCACGAAGGCGTATCTCGATCAAATCCGTGGGCTCGATCTTTCCATTCACGCGTATCTTGATGTGCACAGTCAGGCGGCGCTTGAAGCTGCCGCGGAGTCAGACGAACGTCGTGCCACGGGCAAAACACGCGGAGCGTTAGACGGTGTACCGATCGCGATC
>CAYGDS010000056.1:0-6985 GCA_964348595.1 uncultured Gammaproteobacteria bacterium
GACGGGAAAAGTTCTCCAACATCACGGCAAGCGGGTCTTTGAATTCGCCGGAAACTTTGTCCTCGAACTCCGTGTACGTTTTGAGTGGGTAAGGATCGGGAGCGACGTTTGTCATCTCCGTGCCCCAGACGTCCCACTCTTCATCTGGAAAGTTGGACGGAACTTTTTTTGTATAGTCGTCTACCACGTCGATTTCTGCGTCAGGATATTGTGCGTAAATGGATGCCTCGGCAAGATCACGCATCGGCTTGAGACAATGCACGTAAAATCCAACCTCGCCTCCGATGGAAGCGATCTCGATCGTGATTGGTTTTTGTGTGACGCCCTCGATCCAGGTTTCTTTCCAGGACGCCGGTGAGTGTGCGCCGGCGAAGTTTGAAAAAATGTTCTCAGCTGCTTTTGGTGTTTGCTCGGAGACCTTTGGCACCGTGATTCGCAAGAGAATGTATTCACGCGAAGCTGAATATTGGTTTTGTTTGTACTCCTGCCATCCCGCGCGCAGCATCCAAAGCGCGAGCCAAATGAAGATGATCCAGCCCCCGTTTACGAACAAATAGACAGCTCCCGTGAGCGGGTCGTTGCCCACGGTATTCAAAAATACGTCGACGTCGAATGTCGTGAGCCACGACAAAATGCCGAACTGTTCGTCCATATAACCATTATACCATGATCCTTGAGCCCTGAACCTTGAGCCCTGACCCTACAACCCAAGCCCTGGGTTTTCTGGGATCAAGGATCTGGGATCAAGACTCGTACCACCATGATCCTTGAGCCCTGAACCTTGAGCCCAGAAGTGGGTCGAGATCAATGGGTTCTCTGGGATCACGGATCTGGGATCAGGGATCGTTTATGTACGTCTGGGATCAAGGATCGTTATGTTCGTGTCCGTCGCTTCAATCGCTCAAGGGTGACAAGCAACGGCGATGCGATAAAGATCGACGAGTACGTTCCAACGGAGATGCCGATGATCAGGGTCAATGTGAACTCGTGCAACGATGAGCCTCCAAAGAAGTAGATTGCGACGAGCGCGAGCAAGGTCGTGAATGAGGTGTTGAATGATCGGAGGAAGGTTTGTCGTACGGAGGCGTCAACGATATCTGCGAATGACGCGGACATTTTTTGCAGGTTCTCGCGCGTACGATCCATCACGACGATGGTGTCCGTGATCGAATAGCCGAGGATGGTAAGGATCGCGGCGATGAAGGATGTGCCGATTTCGACACCAGCATAATGGCCAAGGAAGGCAAAGACGCCGACCGGGACGATTACGTCGTGAAAGGCGGCGAGGACGGTGACAATACCGTATTTCCACGACTCGACCGGAGCGGAAACCTTGCGAAATACGTAGGCGATGTAGAGCAAAATCGCGATGAGCACGATGATCAACCCGCGTATAGACTTGGAACGGAGCTCGTCGCCCACCGTCGGGCCGATGGCGTCATATCGAAGCTCGGTCACATCGCCGAACTGAGCTTTGAAGGCCGTGAGAATATTCTGATGTTGCTCCTCGCTCACGGGCTTCATACGGATCTGGACGTCCGTGTCCCCGGCCGGCTGCACGATCACGGAACCGAGATCGGCCTCAGTCTTGCTCAGACTTTCTTGCACTTGGACGACGGATGGGCGCTCGCCGGCAAAGCGGAGCGCCATGAGCGTGCCGCCGGTGAACTCAATGCCCTGCTTGAGCCCCCACGAACCGAGGGCCACGAGCGAGGTGAGAATCATCGCTGCGGACAGCGTGTACCAGACGTAGCGGAGTTTGACGACGGAGAAGTTCATACGAATGTAATACGCAAGATGAAGACGTAAGATCGAGCCATGCGAATTACGTTTTGGTCTTTTCGCGGGGCTTCAGGAAGAACCAGTGCCAATGTGCGAGCGGTGATCGGACCATGGCGCGCAGGAACGTTCGTGCAGTGACGACTGCCGTGAAGAGGGAGAGCGAGGTGCCGAGCGCGAGGGTCAGTGCGAAACCCTTGATGATGGACGAGGAGAACCAGAAGAGCACGGCGCACGAGATGAGAACGGTGACGTGGCCATCACGAATAGACAGCCATGCGCGCACGAATGCGTCTTCCATTGCCTGGGATAAGCTCTTCCCGAGCTTGAGCTCCTCTTTCAGACGCTCGAAGATCAGGACGTTCGCATCCACAGCGATGCCGAGCGAGAGAATGAAGCCTGCGATACCGGCAAGCGAGAGCGTGACTGGGATCAGCTTGAATGCAGCCGCAGAAAGCGCGGCGTACAAGAAGAGCGCGAGCACCGAGGCGAGCCCAGGCAGTCGGTACATCAGGATCATGAAGATCGCGACGAGGGCAAAACCGACGAGGCCAGCGACCAAAGATGACTGGAGCGAGTCCGCTCCGAGAGTTGGACCGACGGATTGCTGCGCGATGAGCTCAATCGGAATCGGGAGGGCACCCGCCTGGAGGCGGCGCGCGAGCACCTTGGCTTCTTCGATCGTGAAGTTGCCGCTGATCACAGCCTTCCCGCCGAGAATCTCTGCCTGAACGACCGGCGCCGAGATGGGTTGGCCGTCGAGGAAAATCGCGATCTGCTTCCCAATATGTTTCTTCGTGAGCTCGGCGAAGAGCGTGGAACCTTCGCTGTTGAATTGAAGTGCAACTTGCACGGTGCCCGTTTGCTGGTCGAATTCAACTCGGCTCGACTCAAGTTGCTTGCCCGTAAGGCCGGTTGCCTTCCATGGCTCAGGCTGCGGCACAAGCTCCTCGATCGTGAGCTTGTCGATCGTGATGATGCGCGCATGAATGTCACGTAGGGGGCGCGTGGCAATTTTGTGGATCAGGTGGAACCCGAATGGAGATTCGACAACGTCAGAGATCGTACCGACGGCCTGAGGAGCCAGGGCCTTCTCGAATGCCTCGACCATCACCCCGGGGCCAAACCAACCCAAATCCCCTGCTTGTTCGGCGGCGCCTGGCTCAAGCGAGTTCTTTTTTACGAGGGATTCAAAATTCGCAACCGTCGCCTGCGCCTTGAGCTCGTCAATTTTTTTCCGCGCATCCTCTTTACTCAATTCGGATTGGCTGCGCTCAGCACCTGCGTAGCTGATCAAAAGATGCCGCGCGTTGGTTTCCTCGCCTTCCACTTTCACTTCTTCGACCTTGGCGATAACAAATTCTCCGATACGCTCAATGACCTCGGGGTGAACCTTGCCAGCTTCCGTATCGCGAAGAATGTCAAGCAAGTCACCGTAGGTGGGGTGATGGTGAAGAAATCCGACGTCGCCACCGGACGTTTTGAGCGCTTCGTCACTATTTTTTTCTTTTGCGAGCGCAAGAAAGTCGGCACCCGTCGCCGTGGCCGCTTCAAAGAGATCTTCTGCATTAGATCTCGCTTTCACATTTTCCGCCTGAAGTTTTTGGCGCTCTTCGGCCGTCATCCCGCGCGCCTGCTCTTCATTCGCCTCTTTGAACTCGAGAATCGGCGTCTCGCCAATCATGCGGATCGCTTGGTTGATGTCGCTGATGCCCGCAAGCTCAATCGTGACGCGCCAATCATCCCCCGCCTTCGTTGTTTGGACCAGCGGCTCGGAGACACCGAGCGTGTTCACGCGACGCTCGATGACATCCCGCACGCCGGAGAGGGCATCCGCATGATCTGCAGGCGCAACCTTGGACACATCCGCTTCGTATTCAAGGTGCGTCCCGCCCTGGAGGTCGAGGCCGAGCACGAACGGAGTTCGGATCTCTGGGATGGCAACGCCCGTGACGCTCGAGAGCCCACCGAGAAGCCAGTTCGCCGGATTCGGGTATGCGATGGACCCAGCGAGGAGGAACAGACACACGAGCCCCCCAAGACGTTGATAGATCGTCTTCGTATTCAGCCCTTTCGTTACAGATCGTTTCATACCTCGGAAATCGTGTTAGTTGGAGTTGAGTTGCGGGGTCACCTTGGGCGGGAGCTTACGCATGACGAAGTGTTGTTGCAAGACGGTGAGCACGCTCATCGTGAGCCAGTACAATGTGAGTCCTCCGGGCAGCGAAAAACCGATGACGGCTGTCATGATGGGCATCACATACAACATCTGTTTATTCATGATTGCCGCCATGCTTTCATCCTTCGCACCTTCGGTGTTGATGACTTCGGGTGGCGGAGTTGCGACGGTGGCGGCCGGTGGTTTCAGGATCTGTTTCGTCTGCCAAAACTGTACGAGCGCGGCCAAAATCGCCAGCACGTAGTTTGGCGTAGTGAGATCGAAGATGCCGAGAAATGCTGGGTCGATCTGTTGCGGATTGGGCACAAATGGATAGAGCAACTCGAAGCTTTTTGAAGCGAGGCCGACGGAAAGCGCGTGATAGAGCGCAATGAACACGGGGAGCTGGAGCAAGAGAGGAAGACATGAGGCGGTGGGGTTGACCTTCTCCTTTTTATACAACTCCATCAACTCTTTCGCCTGCGCCTCCTGGTTGTCCTTTAAACGCTTGCGGATCTCTTCGATCTTAGGCTGGATCTCTTGCATGGCGCGCTGCTGCTTGATCTGCACGTGCGTGAGCGGATAGAGCAAGATCTTGATGACGAGCGTGAGCAAGATGATCGCGATGCCGATGTCTTGGCCCGGGACAACCGCATACAACCAGACGAGCAGGTTGAGAATGGGCTGAAAAAAAATGGTTTGGAAGAGCGAAGAAAACATAGATTTTATTATTCAGCCTTTGGTTCTTCTGCGACGGCCGGCTCTGCGGCAGCTGGCTCGGTGGGGGCTGGTTCTGTGAGAGCCGCCGGTTCTGCTTCCGTCGGGATCTCCCCTAGCTCTGAATCAGCGGCGACGCGGCCGCCCTCTTCGACGACGGTGATCTTCCATCCCGTGATCTTGGCCGCGAGGCGCACGTTTTGGCCTCCCTTGCCGATCGCGAGTGACAATTGATCGGCGGGCACGGACACGACGGCAAGATGATCATCATCGCGCAGATCGACGGATGTGACTTTGGCCGGCGATAGAGCCGCCTTAATATACTCAGCGGGCACATCGCTCCAGAGCACGACATCGACTTTCTCCCCACCAAGCTCGCGAATAACGGTTTGGATGCGCGTACCGCGCTGGCCGATGCACGAACCGATCGGATCGATCGCATCGTCGGACGAAGTGACGGCAACCTTGGCGCGGCTTCCGTGTTCGCGTGCGATGTTCTTAATTTCAACGACGCCGTTCAAAATTTCAGGAATTTCCTGGGCGAAGAGTGCCGCGATGAGTTGTGGGCTTGTCCGCGACAGGCGGATTTCTGGTCCGCGTGAGGTCATCTCCACTTGGCGGAGCAACGCCTTGATGCGCGTTCCAGGGTAATACCGTTCGGCCTCGATTTGGTCCTCTGGCAGCAGAATGCCCGTGGCACGGCCAAGATCGATGAGCACGATGCGGCCCTCGCGTCGTTGCACGGTAACGTTCATGAGCTCGCCCTCGCGACCCTTAAAGTCGCTAAAGATGACCGAGCGCTCGGCCTCGCGCAATTTTTGCAAGATAACCTGTTTCGCGGTTTGCGCGGCCATGCGTCCGAAGGCAGCTGGTACGTTCAGTTCGACGCGGATCTCCTCCGTGAGCTGCGCATCCGGCTTGAGGTCGCGCGCGTCGGACAACATGATCATCGTCTTCGGATTGAACTTGAACTCCTCCGCAAGCGCAATGTCCGACGGCGCGTTCATATCGCCCTCCATTTTCCGAACCTCTTGTTTGGCAAAGGGACGCTCATCGCGCTTCTTCGGGGCGGTAGCAGCTTCGAGTCGTTCAAAATAATCTGCTTCGAGCTCCATGTCCTCGACGACCGTCTTCACATCGAAGACGCGGATGCCGGCCGTTTGGCCGTCATACTTTTCCGGATCGAACTCGACCTGGATGTTTTGGTTCTTGTTCCCAAAATCTTTACGATACGCAGCGGCGAGAGCCGTTTGCACCGTGTCGAGCACAGACTCGAAGGAAATATTCTTTTCCTCTGCGATCTGCTTCATTGCTTGGGTGATTGGGGAGGCCATACAATTAAAATCAGAATGATGATGTCAGATGTCAGAACTTAGATGTCAGACGTACCCACTTCTGACATCAGACATCTGAGATCTGACATCGGGGCCTTTTGGTCTGCAGGTCTATGTATAAATGAAACCCGATCTTCCGGATCGAGTCAGTGTCAAGAGTATGCCGGATACCGTGAGCGCTGTCAACGCCTGTGGATGATGAAGGGATGTTGACAAAATAACAAGGCTCCTTTATGGTACAAGCCCGTGCCCGTTATGGGACTTGGGCGGTGCCGGCCGCACTCCGGCTGTGTTCCTCAACAAATGACAGGTGAATCGTGATCCACACATCGAGCTTCCCGGACATGCGTCTCTCCGTCACCGGAATGGCCATGGAGGTCATCCTCGGACGCCTGGTGGAGGTGGCGCGACATCAGCAGTCGCTCCTCCACTTGCGCATCGGCCTGGGCGATCGCCACGAGCTCTTCGACATGGTCGAGCAGCTCGCGCGACGCGCCGAGGTCCCCGAGCCGGAGATCGTGGACGCGAAGAACGAAGCTCGCATCGCGAAGATCCTCGCCGACAGCCAGCCGTCACCGATCCTCGTTCCGCATGGCGACGCCATGCCGACGCGGGTCCAGACGATGGTCACGAGCCGCTACATCACGCGCAAACCGCTCGCGCCGCCGTACGTCATGATCGTCACGGCGCGCGACCCCGACGAGCTCGTCGCAAGCGGCGCATGGATGCCGGACCTGCGCAAGGCCATGACGCTGCGCCTGCAGATTCCGACGGCCGGCGAGCGCACCAAGGACTGGCCCGCACTCATGAAGGCCGCTCTCACCGCCGTGTGCACGCGCCGCGGCTTCGAGCTCGACTTCGACGCGCGGGCCATCGAGCGCTGTCTCGACGTCTTCCGTGCGAAGAGCAGGAAGAGCATCGCGGAGATGATCGAGATCGCCGAACGCGTGGTCGCGCGGGCCCGCAGTCGCGAGCTCCAGCGCATCGACGCGCCCTC
>CAYGDS010000057.1:0-6918 GCA_964348595.1 uncultured Gammaproteobacteria bacterium
CGATGACAGAAGAGAGGCAGGTGAGAGTGAGGAAGCGCTTGAAATACGCAAAACAGCCACGGCAGGAACCGGGGTTGGCAAACAAAAAGGGGCGAAAACCCATCACGAGCTTCGGCATCCGAATATTTGGAGTTCAACTCATCGGTCGCATGGCTCCGAGAAGCCGTGCTAAGAAAGTGAAGCTCCTGCACTCATGATATCTATATATGTACTTACGTTTTTTTGGCTAAAAATAGAATCAACCTTCGATCAATTCAGATATGAAGGCTGTGGATATCCTGTGTGCAATAGCTACTCGTCCTTTTTCTGCTCTAGCGGGATATGTGCGTCTACAATCGTCTTCTCATCTGAGGTCAAATCGAGTGTCTCAGACGTGTATGAGTCATAGCCAGGCTTTTGACTGGTCACAAAGTACACGTTCTTCCCTACGAAGAACCCGTATGAGCCTTTCGAGTCCGTCACCTGTGTCTCGAGAAGCTTGTTGAACTTCTTGTCGAACACGCGTACGACGGATTGCGCGAGTGGTTTACGGGTTTTCGCGTCGTATACAATCCCCCAGCCTTTTGGTTTGCGCGGTTTCGCAAGTCGCCGGAACATCACATACATGGTGACTTGGCCAAGGAACAGGCCGAGCGTACCCCAACTCGGAATCATGAGGAGCACTAGGAGCGAAAGCGCAGCGCTCAATAAACCGAATACTTGTTGCATGCGTCGCCATCGGCCCTTCCAAATCACTCTTCGTGGTGTCTCTTCTTTTACAAGTGGATCGAGCGGAATATTCACCGTGACCTCCGTCTCTTCTTTCACCTCAACTGCTTCTCCGTGGTACAAATCGAGATAATCGACGTCGGTTTTCTCCCCCTTTAGGTAGGCCGATGGAAATGTGTAGCCCGCCTTTTTTGCATCAAAGAGATATGTCCCTGGTTTCACACGGAAGGTGAACCTTCCCTGTGAATCCGTAACGCGCGTCTGCATGATGAGACGCGTTGTCGCGTGTATGAGACGCACGGCCACGAGATCTACTGGCTGTTTGGACAGAGCGTTGTACGCGACTCCCCATTTCTCGCGTCGACGACGGCCGACGAGAAGCGCGGGTTGTGTGAGCAAAAACCAAAGATAATTAAATACCGTGGCGAACGATGCCGCAGAGCTCAGGTTCGCCGCAGCGACGACAACGAGAATGGGTGCCGCAACTTCCGCCGTCTCCCTTGCTTCTTTCGTTTGCAGCACATCGAGCACGCCCAAACTTCCCGGTAGAATGATATCTCCCGTCACGACGTTTCTGTTTGCTGTGACCTCGAGATCCTGCGTGACGTATCCATCTCTTTCAGCTACGACGCGATACAGCCCGTTTGGTACCGTGAAGGCATAGAGACCGGTTTCATTTGTGATGATCGGGTTCGACTGGTTGTAGCGCGCTCCATCCCAAAGCTGCCATCCATCCATGCTCTTCTGATACAGCGTGACTTTTGCTCCCGAGAGCGGAAGCTGCGGCAATAGTGGGAGCTCTTGGCCGAGGACTCGCCCGGGGGCGATGAGCTGAATCGTTGTGCTCACCGAGGCTCCGGTGCCTTCCGCAAATGCGACTAATATGCGCATGTTCAGTGAGCCGGGTGTGAGGCCTGGGGTGATCGTAGCACCGAGAGCTTCGCCTCCGGGAAGCGGAGTGAGCGCATACGTGAATTTCCCAACGGTGACAGTGGCGCGTGAAGGCGATCCACCCAAGGCGGCAAGCGGTATCCGCACAAAGATGCTCGCCCCAGGAACAGCGCCGATGACTCCGGCCGCATCTGGCTCGAGCTCAACTCCACCTCGTGCACCGTAGTAAGCAGGTGCGAGAACAACTCCGCGTTTTGGCGGAAGCTCAGGGATCACGACTGGTGTTGGCTCTGCCGGCGCTGGTACGGGTATCGGAACGGGTTCGGGTTCCGGACTTGGCTCAGGCGTTGGCAATGGCTCTGGTTCCGGGGTCGGCTCAGGAGCAGGCTCAGGCGCTGGCTCAGGCGATGGTGTGGGAACCGGTGCCGGGGTGGGAGTTGGTTCCGGAGGACCTTCGGTTGGCTCCGGCGGTGGTGGCACAGGCAGCGGCGGGAGCGGCACTCCGTTTGGCGTAGCTGACGCAAACGCGCCACTCGCATGGTTCCCGGCGGTATCGTATGCAAAGTTGGCGTAGTAATACGTTGTTCCGTTCAGCAGCCCCCCATGGACGAAGCTTGATCCTGCGCCTTGGTAGACCAAGCTCCCATCGCTTGGTCCAGTCGGAAAGCGATCGGTTCGCATCACAATACGAACGAAGGAGAAATCCACATCGCTCGGATTTGTCCAATCGAGTGCGTTCGCACGATCGCCAGGAGTCGCCGTGAACCCAAAGACGTTCGCGGGTGGCGTAAGATCTCCAAGTGTCGTGAATGTCTGGTCTATCGAGGTCGCCGTGAGACCGGTCCCGTCGGCCGATGTGATGCGAAAGTGGTAGAGCGTCGACGGCGAGAGACTGGCCAGCGATACAGCATGACTCGTAGCAAGGCTGGCCGTGCTCGCTGATCGCCCGTAGGTCGCATCTATCCCGAAATCGACGACGCTCGTTGCCGCAATGTCCGTATCCCACATGACCACCGCGCTCGCGTCCGTGATGCTCACCACGCGGATATTGCTGATCACGGGTACCCGAGGTGGGGACTGGGTGGTAAAGGTGTAGTCTCCTGTGTTCGCTGTGTTTCCGACCGCATCACGCGAAGTGACATAAAGATGATACAGCGTCTCCGGTGAAAGGCCGGTCAGCGCAATCGCATGGCTGGTTACGAGCGTGGGAAGAAACACGCTGCCACTCGCGTAGTCCATCGTGAGTCCATACGTGACACGGGAGTCGGCGCTCTCATCCGTGTTCCAGATAACCTCTGCGGAGGTGAGCGTCACGTTTTGGATGAGCACGCTAAAGATGGTAGGAGGCGTTCCATCAACTCCCCCGCCCCCGCCACCACCGGGCGAGCTCGGCGCCGACGCACCGACGGTCAAGCTCACAGCAAGCGAGTCCCCGCTTCCGACAAACAGGTCCATGCCGCCCACATCACCGAATGTCCCGCTGACGCTCAAGGTTGAATTCCCAGTTCCGGAAGGATTTGTAATGCGGTTGGTGCCTCCTGAGGCGTTCGTCCCGATACGGATGACGACGATTTGCCCGGTAGAGATCTCACCGGCGGCGGCATCCGTAGGCGCAGTGAACGTAATGGTCTGACTTGTCGTCGCAACCCCCCAAGTCCCCGCAGCAGCCGATGAAGCAAGCGTCTCGCTCGTTTCGAGTCCCGTTGTCGCGCCGTGAAAGAGGTCGATGTCTCCCACCCCGATGGAACTCAGGCTGTACCCAGACGGAAAACTAAGAATGATCGTATCCGAAGACGCATCGACGCCCGTCGGTGTTGTAAATCGAATCTCGAAATTGGATGCAGTGCTCGGCTCCTGCCGAGACATAATGACTTTTCTGCTCGTAAGCTCTGCCGCATCGACCGGGGTCGATGTCCATAGCAAACCCACGGACGCCACGATCGCCCAGGCTAATAAACCACTCGTGCGCATCTTCATACGTGAGTCAGGTACCCGCATCCCCCCGACTCGCATCGGAGGATTGCCGACTCCCGACACCTATCGACGTGTGGCAAAATAAATCACGAGTTTCTTGAAGATCAGAAGAAGTACGAGAAGGACGACGCCCGATACGGCCAAGGTATAGAGCAGGGTCTTGGGCCACACAGAAAAGGAAGCGACGACTTCTGTCGCTCCGACTGATCCAGGGCCAGTCAGGGCCAGGCGTGCTGTATAAGACCCAAACCCGAAGTTCCGTATCTCATTGCGCAACCGCGTCAGATATCCCGTTCCAGGCTCGACCACGCCCACGCTCCAGACCGGTGCATAGGAACGCGATGATCCAGGGAGTACGCGGCTCCCCTCTTGATTGACGGTAAGTTTCGCCACCGTGGATCCAAATATATTCTGGATGCGGATTTCTCCTTGTGGAGCGGCGTGCGTTCCGCCCAAGTTGGTGAGCTTCATGCGAAATCCTACCGGCAGATGTTGGTAAGAAGTTTGCTCCGCGCGAAAGTCATCAAGGATAAACTTTGGTGACGTATCCCCCGTGACAGTGATAAGGAATAAAACGCCCGTGCGCGAAACGGTGGTTAACGCCTGCCCTTGCTCTGCGCCCCCAAGCTGCTCAGAGAAGAACAGGGCGACATAGTGTCCGCCTGCACGCGCGTCCGATGGAATGCGTAATCCAACAGGGACGTTTCTTGACTCGCTAGGGCTTAGTCGAATCGACGTATCATCAAAGTACATCCACTCTGGGAGTCCTGATGTCTCTTCTGGTGGAAGAAAGTCCTGTTGGCCACGCTCACCTTTTGGAATAAATTTCTGAACAACGAATGCGTATGTTTTTGCAACCGCCTCTTCGTTCGTGACATTGATAAACACAGTCTGCGCGCTTCCCGGCTCAACCTCGATGTCGACAATGGGTGGAGAGACAGTGAACGCCTTAGACGAACCGGCAAGCGCGACTGAAGAAACGAGAGCGATCGTAAGAAAGAGCGCGAGTCGACATTTCATAATATAATACACATCAGTAGTTTGCCGTGAGCGTATAGAATACGCTCTGGGAATAGCTCCCCTCAGGGGTTGCGCTCGTAATCGAAAGCTTGAACGACATCGCGACGCGATCAGCAACCGAGCCTGATGATGCCCCATTCGTTTGAATCGCGCGCTGAGTCGTTGTCACGCCGAGATCCGTCCCAGCGCTGACTGCGGTCGAACCCACTTGTTCGACCCCGTACTCCTCGACACCACTTGTCACCGTACCATCAACGACCGCGTCGATGATGTCGGATACGGATTTTTGCAATTCCTGATTCGCTTGTAGATACATGGAAAATCCCGTGGAGACATTCGTGAGCGATGAAGCCAGTGCAACAGCGACCTTGTCTGTTCCTGCGGTGACTGTTCCGAATGCGACAGAGTTTGAGTCGAGTCGATACACAAAGTCGTCCCCGCCCCCGGTCGTCGTCGACATGCTAGACGTGTCCCCATCAAAAGAATCGACGGTAAGAACTGTGCCTGACACACTCGAAATCTTTCCAACAGCGATGAGTTGGGAAAACCCACGGTTTTGCACTACTCCAATATAATTATCTACAGAAAATGCTGCGGTAGAACTCACACTCACCGATGTACTGGTCGAGCTAAAAAATGAATAACCTGTTTCTGTAGATGCTGTTTCAGCCCGAATGACTGATTGGAGGATATTCGCGCCCTCTGGTGCACGATACCCCGCCGAAAGCTGAAAGTTGGAGCTCGTGCTCGTACCGCTCGCGTTATCCCCTATCGTATCGCGAACGCGAAAGTTAGTGCTGCTCGAAATATCATCCCCTCCAGAATTCATGCTGTCCCATGGAATTTGAAAGTTCGTACTCGTCATCGCTAAAACATGGGTCCCGAGAAACAAACCCAAAAGGAACACGAAGAAAAACAATCGGTTTTTCATGGAATCTTAGATTTGATCCAATTATAGCATTTTTTTATCAACACGGCAATTAGATTGCATGAGTCTTGAAATGTTATTTGAATGTTTCACGTGAAACATATATTACAAATGCTCAAATTGTTTCACGTGAAACAATTTTAAGAGGGCAACCGTTTTCACGATTGCCCTCTCAGAGACCGGAACCGCTTTCGCGGCTCTACGGTAGGTCGACGACCACGTTTGGGCTGTCTACCGACGGGGGATAGTCCCCAGGCATGGCTCTCATGGAGCGAAGGCTACCGTCGGGGAAGCGGACTCCACCGATGTACACCTCGTACCCAGAGATCGGACCAGAGGCTGGTATGGACACGGGGGTAGTTCCGCCTGTGTTGTATGCAGGATAGAACCAGAGCTCACGTCCCATGGTTGCGGATGCCAGGTCCAGATAGCACTCAGTTACCCGAGCGCTGATGGTTTGGACCCCGCCTTCGCAGTAGTTGGCCCAGGGGATGATCGGCCCACCGGCGTTCCGGACCCTGCTCCAGTACGAAACCACGGGTGGATTCCCAGGGTTGTCGTTGAAGCGAACGCAGATCCCAGGGTACACCTCACAGGGAGGCCTACCAGCGTCTGAGCCTGCATCCTCCGGACCACCATCTGGCGTGCCGGTATCCACAGGGCCGGAATCGTCTGGGCCACTATCCACAGGACCAGAGTCACCGGGACCACCATCGGGTGTACCGGAGTCCTCGGATCCAGCATCGAAGCCAGAATCGACTGTTCCAGAGTCGATCTCAGCATCTACGAGTAGCCCTGCGTCACCAGCGTCACCACCATCTTCCGTCGGAAGCGCATCGCGCACCTCTGCATCAGCAGAAGCGTCGACTAGTCGTCCGCAGAAGTGGGGAGGATCAGGGTTACAAATCCCGCCACGTTGCAGTGAACACCCCACCAACCCGGTGAAGATGAGGAATGCGAACATGATCGTTCTCAAGGAGCACCTCCGTTCTCACTAATACAGGAGAACGTGAGAATCTACCACATAAATTGAATTTTGTCAATAGAAATTGTTTCACGTGAAACATAGTATTTTGCTAAAACTAGCAAATTAGTCGTAATTGTTTCACGTGAAACAATCAGGAATGCACAAAATTCAAAACAAATTGTTTCACGTGAAACAATTTGCTGATTCAGGATCATCTGGGGGCACGACTATGTATGGCCTGCCACGTGAACCGCTTTGAACAGTGTCGTGTAAATTTCGTCGCTTAACACCTCATCACGGCGTAAAGCCGCGTGGCGGCAACGTCGCTCACGGCGTAAAGCCACGTTGCAGCAACGCCGCTCACGGCGTAAAGCCGCGTGGCGGCAACGCCGCTCTACGCGGGACTACGTAAAAGCCACGCCTCTAGGCG
>CAYGDS010000058.1:0-6917 GCA_964348595.1 uncultured Gammaproteobacteria bacterium
GAGCTACGGTCCTTGAAGAACGAAGGAAGGATCACGGAGCGATGGGGGAGGGTCGTGCTCACGGGGAACGAACAGATTTTTCAGTCGCACGAAGAGCGGGAAGCCTTCATGCCGCGCAAACTTCGCGCGGCTCGCCGCGTCGCTGCATCGCTCGCACGCCTGGGCGGCGTGCGCTTCGTTGCGCTGTGCAATACCACGGCGCTCGGAAATGCGCGCGACGAAGGAGACCTCGATTTTTTCGTGGTCGCGCGGCGCGGCGCTCTCTATCAATCCCGCGGTTGGGGCACACTTAGATACAAGCTCGCCGGTATGCGCCCGGGCGTCCGTGAAACCGACCGCGACGCCGTGTGCCTCTCCTTTTTCATCGACGACTCTGCCCTCAACCTCTCCCCCCTCCAGCTCCCAGGCGACCAGGCGACGAGGCGACCAGGCGTGTGCGAGGACCCCTACTTCCGCTACTGGTTCCTCTCCCTCCTCCCACTCTACGACGACGGCGTCTCCTCCGATCTTTGGAACGCGAATGCGGAGATCAGGCTCCGTCACCCTCTTGCACGGCCATGGATCGTGAGCCCGGATCTTCGCGTCGAACGACCTCGGGTTCGTCTTCCGACCCCCGCTCTCCTCGATCCACTCGCGGCCACATTCCATCGCTCTCTCCTCTCACCTCGTCTCAAAGAGATGATGAATCGCGACACGCGCGTCGTCGTCAACGACCATGTGCTGAAGTTTCACGCCGACGACGGGCGTGAACGGTATCGCGAATCGTATTACAATACCTGCCAGTCATATGGCCTCATTCCCTAACCGCGAGACCCTGTTCGGATGGGCCTGGCGCCTAACCGTCCTTTCGCTGCCGTGGCAGACGCGTTACATCATCCCTGCGGCCGAACACGTAGCTGTGTGGCGCGAGCAGTGGAATTACGCCATCTACGCATCGTGGATCCCGCTCCTTGCCACTGTCTTTCTTGGCTTGTCGATCAAACATCCAAAACAACCCATCACCTCGACCGGCATGATCGGCTGGATCACGGTAGCCGTGCTCGTCATCGTGTCATTCGTCTCCACGTTTCCAGCTGGAACATTTCAATGGTGGATCCAAGTCGCGTGGCTTTCCGCATTTTGCGCAGTGCTCATCCGCAACAAGGTCGACGGGCGGGCGCTCGCTGCCTGGTTCGTCGTCTCGCTCCTCCCGCATGCGCTCCTTGCTATTGAACAGATCGTGAGTCAGCGCGTGTTCGGGTCAACGCTTTTCGGTATCGCGTCCCAGCTTCCTGAGACGCGAGGCGTAGCCGTCGTCGAAGCGGGCGGAGCGCGGTTCCTGCGCGCCTATGGAGGATTCCCTTACCCGAATATTCTCGGAGGCTGGCTTGCGTTTGGCATTCCTGCAGCGATATGGCTAGCAAGCTGTGATCCGCAAGCATCCGCAAGCATCCGCAAGCATCCGCATGGGAGGGTTTGTATGAGCCTTACAGATGCGTACAGATGCATACAGATGCATGCGGTAATCTTCTGGTCCCTCGTCAGCGCCCTCCTCACCACGGCTCTCGTCCTATCACACTCTCGAAGCGCCTGGATTGCGGTAGCTGTATTGCTCATCGTCTTTGGTTGGAGATATCGTTCGACGTTACGCGTTACACGCTATGCGCTGCCCTCGTCCTTGGCACTCTGTGCGCTCCTCGCTACGCTCATCTGGCAATGGCCCATCATCGTCACACGGACGACCATCGAAGGGAGGCTTGAGGAGCGATCAGTAAGCGAGCGGGTAAGCGGATTGAACGACGGCCTCGGCGCGTTTATCGTCAATCCTGTGTTCGGCGTCGGTCGCAATGCATACGGCTGGAGTTTCGATGGCTACGCACTTCCGCACAATGTCCCGCTCCTGGCTCTAGCCGAGACCGGCATCATTGGTGCGATCGGTCACGTGATCCTGCTTCTTATCTTCCTGCCGCGGCTCGATCGCAAACGCCTTTGGCTCCTCGGTCCGTCGCTCCTCATCATCGCTTTGCTCGATCATTATCCGTGGTCGTACTGGCCGGGTCAGGCCCTCGTTGCGTTCGTGATACTTTTCATAACGTTGCCATCACGTGAGTCCGTTGACATAAGGCACGATTCGGTGTAGGACGACTCTGCCCAGAGTCCCGTTCCTTCGACAAGAGGAGTTCCATGGAACACGATCCGCGTCTGCGACTCATCCGCATCGGCATGGCGAGCTTGAACACGACCGTGGGCGCCTTCGCGTCCAATGTCGACGCCGCCATCCAGGCGGCGCTCGAGATGGAAGGGCTCGGCTGCCACGTCGGCCTCTTTCCCGAGCAGACCATCCCGGGCTATCCGTCCGAGGACCTGGTCCAGTGGCGCGGCTACGTCGACGAGCAGTGGAAGGAGCTCCGGCGCTTCACCCAGGAGACCAGCCGCTGCCGCACGCTCTTCACCGTCGGCCTCACCGTCATCCGCCGCGGCCAGCCCTACAACGTGGCGGCCATGGTCCACGGCGGTCGCGTGATCGGGCTCACGCCCAAGAAGCACCTGCCGACATACGGCATCTTCCACGAGGGACGCAACGTCTCTCCCGGATGGGACGGCCTCGCTGACGAGATCAACAACACGCCCTTCGGCGATCTCGTCTACGACACGCCCATGGGCCGCATCGGCCAAAACGTCTGCGAGGACATTTGGTCCGACAAGGTCACGGGCGATCAGGCCAAGCATGGCGTCGAGCTCGTTCTGAACGGCTCGTCGTCGCCCTTCCGCACCGGCGTGGTCGACACGCGCCGCGAGATGCTGCGCACGCGCTCGGCCGACAACGAGTGCACGATCGCGTACTGCAATCAGCTCGGCGGACAGGGCGCCCTCGTCTTCGACGGCGGCGGCTTCGTCGTGCAGAACGGGGCGCCCGTCTTCGAGGCCCACCGCTGGTCCGACCGAGTCCAGACCTGCGTCGTGAACCTCGACAAGACCGGCCGCCGGCGCGCCGAGAACACGACCTGGCGCCGCGAGGCCGCCGAGTTCGAACAGGCGCACGGCCCGCGTCCGATCGTCGTCCAGGTTCAGGCCTGGTGGAACGAAGGCGCGCCCGAGGCCGAGTGCCCGGTGCCAGGCTTCATGCCGGCGCCGCACATCGGTCTCGAGCCGGTGGCTGCGTACTTCAACGATCTGACACACGCCATGGTCTATGGCCTCGCCGACTATGTCCGCAAGACCGGCGCCTTCAAGCGTGTGGTCCTCGGACTATCGGGGGGCAAGGACTCGGCGCTCGTCGCAATCGTCGCGGCCCTCGCGGCCGACCATCTCAAGGTCGACCGCAAGGACTTCGTGCGCTGCTACTCCATGCCGACCAAGTTCAACTCGGCAGTCACGCGGAACGCGGCGCGCGTCCTCGCGGAAGGCCTCGGCGTCTCGTTCGTCGAAATGCCAATCGGCGACCTCGTCGATCTCACCGCCGCCAGGGTGAAGGAGATGCGCGGCGGCGACGAACCGCTCAAGCGCAACACCGGCCACAACAACCAGGCGCGCATCCGCGCCGAGCTGCTGTGGAACCTCGCGAACGAGCTCGATGCGCTCTTTCTCCAGACCTCCAACGAGTCAGAGAAGGCCGTGGGCTACTCGACCATCGGCGGCGATGGCGAAGGCGGGCTCGCGATCATCGCGAACCTTCCCAAGACCGTCATCATCGCCCTCTTGCGCCACCTGTCGATGCAGGGGCCGCAGCGCGGGGAGCGGTACTACCCGGGCCTCGGCGAGCTCGTTGCCATCACGTCCTCGGCCGAGCTCGAGGAAGGCCAGAGCGACGAGGCCGACCTCATGCCCTTCGAGGTCCTCGACGACTGCCTCCAGCTCTTCGCGGGCGAGAAGCTCCTTCCCGCCGCGATGTACAAGGCCCTGCGCGCCAAGCACACGGGCTACAAGCCCGGTGAGCTCAAGACGTGGGTCCGCCGCTTCTGTCTCCTCTTCATCCGCAACATCTGGAAGTGGGTGCAGGCGCCCGAGAGTCTCCACCTCGGTTCGCTCGACCTCGACCGAGAGCGCGCCTTCCATCTCCCCACGGTGCAGTCCACCGAGTGGCTCAAGCTCGATGAGCTCGACAAGCTCCCGGACTAATCCTCTGCCAAGACCCCGCGCCGTATGGTGTGGGGTCCTTTCATAGACACGCTCAGATACATATGACATTCATGAGCACCCGTTGACAGAAGAGCTGATTCCGTGTAGAGTCATAGCCCGTTCTTTTACAGGAGGTGTTCTTGAGTTCGAATGCATCGGACACGCATCCCGCGCGGAGGAAGTACCCTCCGCGTCGGCCGACGGACCCCGCTCAGCATCTCATGTACGAGGAGGGCCAGTTGCGGCTCTTCCGACTTATGTACGACATGGCTCCGGACGCCATTGTCGCGACCGACCCGGTCGGCCTCATCACCGAAGCTAATCCCGCAGCGCGCACGCTCTTCGGACGCGCGTGCAAGGAGATGGAGGATCAGCCGGTGTTCGAGTTGCTGGTCGACGAATTCGGCCAGTCACTCACGGACACGATCGGACGGCAGATTCGCGATCGCAAGCAGATTCGCGATCGCCACGTTTTCGCCTTGCGACCGGACGGCGTGCGCGTCCCGGTGTCGCTCTCGGTGTACCCACTCATCGAAGATGGCGAGATCGTGCGCGTGATCGGATTTTTCCGTGATCGCAGCGAGCTCGAGAAGCTCGTACGCATCGACGAGAAGACGGGGCTCTTGAACGAACGCATGTTCCAGGAGCGGCTCAACGAGTTCGTCCTGCTCGGGCGACACAAGCACCTGCCACTCGCCGTGGCGTACTTCGATCTGCGCGGCTTCAAGCCGATCAACGATCGCTTCGGACACGCCGAGGGCGATCGGGTCATCAAAAAGATCGGAGCCTTGCTCAAGGCGAACACCTACGAGTCGGATATCCGGTCACGGCTCCACGGCGATGAGTTCGCCGTCCTCCTCGTGCGCATCGATCGGGAACATCTCGAAGGAGTCGCGGCCAAACTCGCGCGCGCCCTCACCTTCGAGATCGATCTGATCCACCCGAAGTCCGGTGACATGGAGCGCGTGTCCATTCGCGCCGACGTGGGCATCGCCTGGCGAGAAGGCGCAGCCATCCCTGACGGGAAGGCCTTCCTCGAACTCGCCGACCACGCCATGTACCTCTGCAAGCGCGAAAAACTCGAGTATCGACTCGACCTTCCAGCCTCGTAGCCATCTGGCCTACGGGGTTTTTCTTATTCCATGTGTGTGGAGCTTGACGCGGGCCTAAACTTTTGGCACTCTACGGCCGAGTCTGGCGTTAGCATTCCGATTGCAAGACTGCTACATCTGGTATCAAAAAAGCTTATTTACACACGTTTTTCTTTCATGCTATGAAACTACGTCCCCTTGGAGATCGTCTGGTCGTCCGCCCGGTATCAAAAGAAGAAAAGACAGCCTCGGGGATCATTTTGCCTGACACGGCTGGAAAAGAACGCCCTGAGCAGGGGGAGGTGACTGCCATCGGCCCAGGTAGTCTCGACGACAAAGGCAATCGCATCGCGATGTCTGTGAAAGTCGGCGACAAGATCGTCTTCAAAAAGTATTCGCCAGATGAGGTCAAGATCGAATCAGAGGAATACCTCGTTATTTCTGAGTCAGATGTGCTCGCTGTCGTCGAATAGAGCTACTCACTACTTGCTACTCACTACTCACTATGGCTAAAGTAATTGTTTTCAACGAAGAAGCACGTCAGGCCATGAAGCGTGGCGTCGACAAGCTCGCGAATGCCGTCAAAGTTACCCTCGGCCCCAAGGGTCGCAACGTTGTGATCGACAAAGGTTACGGTTCGCCGACCATCACGAAGGACGGAGTCACCGTCGCAAAAGAAGTCGAGCTCGAAGACAAGTTGGAAAATCTCGGCGCAGAGCTCGTCAAAGAGGTCGCGTCCAAAACGAACGATGTCGCCGGTGATGGAACGACCACGGCGACCGTGCTTGCGCAGGCCATGATCGCCGAAGGTTTGAAGAACATCACGGCGGGTGCCAATCCGCTCGCCGTCAAACGCGGCATGGAGAAGGCTCTCGAGGCCGTCGTCGCCGAGCTCAAGAACAATGTTTCACAACCGGTATCCGGCGATATGATCCAGAATGTCGCCTCGATTTCCGCCAACGACAAGGAGATCGGCAAGATCATCGCCGAGGCGGTGAGCAAGCTCGGCAAGGAAGGCGTGATCACGGTGGAGGAAGGGCAGTCCTTCGGCGTCGAGATGGAAACGGTCCAAGGCATGCGCATCGATAAGGGCTACGCCTCGCCGTACATGATCACGAACCAGGATCGTATGGAGGCGGAATATTCCGATCCATACATCCTTGTGACGGACAAAAAGATTTCATCCGTTCAGGAGCTGCTGCCCATTCTCGAAAAGGTACTCAAGACCGGGCGTAAAGAGCTTGTCATCGTCGCTGACGATGTTGACGGCGAGGCGCTCACGACCCTCGTCGTGAACAAGTTGCGCGGCATCTTCAATGCTCTCGCCATCAAGGCTCCTGGATTCGGCGACCGCCGCAAGGACATGTTGCAGGACATTGCGACCGTCACCGGAGCCGCGTTCGTGAGTGAGGATGTCGGTCTCAAATTGGATTCCGTGGAACTTGAGCATCTCGGAAGCGCGCACAAGGTCATTGCCACAAAAGATGTCACGACGTTCGTCGATGGCAAAGGCAATAAAGCGGAGATCGATGCGCGCGCGGCCGCCCTTCGCAAACAAATCGATCAAACGGACTCATCGTTCGACAAGGAGAAGATGCAGGAGCGCCTCGCGAAACTTGCGGGAGGTGTCGGAGTCATCAAAGTCGGCGCTGCGACGGAAATCGAAATGAAAGAGAAGAAGCACCGTATCGAAGATGCGATCTCGGCGACGAAAGCCGCCATCGAGGA
>CAYGDS010000059.1:0-6807 GCA_964348595.1 uncultured Gammaproteobacteria bacterium
GGCGTAATCGGGGAGCGACCGCCGCGCAAGGGGACATCGTGATGTTTCTCGACGCGGACGTGATCTTGACGCCTTCGAATTTTCTTCACGACGTCGTTCACGAATTCACACAGCTGGGTGCAGACGTCGCCACGTGTCGCTTGATCCCACTATCGGATCGCATCGACGATCGTTTTGGGTATGAGACGTTCAACACGTTCGCGCAATTGACGCAGGATGTGCGCCCGCATTCCGTAGGTTCATGCATTATCGCACGTCGCAATGTACACGAGTCGCTCCGCGGTTTCGATGAGAGCGTTGTCTTTGCGGAAGACATGGAGTACGTACAGCGTGCGCATGTGCTCGGCTATCGTTTTCGCGTCCTCCTCGCTCATCCGGTCAGCGTCTCCGTCCGACGTCTTGAGAAAGACGGTCGTTTGGCGATCGCGGTTAAATATCTGTATGGCGGCCTCTACATGCTTTTCAAGGGTCCGTTTCGGCACATGCCATACACGTACGAGATGGGCGGTGACGATCCGGCAAAGAAATAATCATGCCCGGTACTACAACACCGATGCTATTCATGAAATCATACTCACTATGAAAAAGATCCTTTCGCAGTACGAAATCACACGACATGCATTCGAAACGAGCCATCGAAACAGTTTATCGGCGTTGTAGTACCGGGCATGCCGATCCGTCGTCAATTGCCCGTCTGTAAGGTCGGGGAGATTCCAGAGGGACGTACTCATTCCTTTCGCTTCGGGCATGCGTCCGGCATTGCGTATAATGATTGCGGCACGATCAAAGCGTATGTGAATCGCTGCACGCATATGGGCGGACTCGTCGAATTGTGCGGAGAGAAAACCTTTCGTTGTCGATGGCACAAGGCCGAATTCGATGCGTGCACCGGTCGCGTCCTGTGCGGCGAGGCGCCCGCTGGCAGCCTCTTGGCTCCGATCGAACTCCTCATCGAAGATGATCACGTGTATGCTGTGCTCGAACTGCCTGACGATCCTTTCTCATGATTCGATGGTTCAAGAAATTGTGGAACGGTGAAACGGATGGTCTTTCGGCCGCCGCGTTTGTCGTGGGCGCGGCCTCACTCGCTTCGCGATTGATCGGTGTGCTTCGTGATCGCGTCCTCGCGTCGACGTTTGGAGCAGGGGATGCGCTCGATGCCTATTACGCCGCGTTCCGTTTGCCCGACTTGCTCTACACGCTCGTCATCTTTGGCGCGCTCACGGCTGGATTCATTCCCGTGTTTAGCGAATACCTCGAGCGTCGCGGCGAAAAGGATGCGATGCGTCTGGCAGGACAAGTCGTTTCCCTCGTCGCGATCGTTATGGCTCTTGCGTGCGCCGGCTTTATCCTCGCAACTCCACAACTCGTTCCTTGGATGACTCCCGGCTACACCGGTGAGAAACTTCAGCTCACCATCGATCTTTCACGCATCATCTTTCTTTCCCCGATCCTCCTCGGCCTTTCAGCCGTGTACGGAGGTGTGCTGCAGTCGATGCGACGTTTCTTTGCATTCGCCTTAGCCCCCGTGCTTTACAACCTTGGTATCATTGCAGGGGCAATCTTTCTTACACCGAGTATGGGCGTACACGGTGTGGCGTGGGGAGTCGTGCTCGGAGCGATGCTCCACTTCCTTGCTCAAGTAAGCGTGGCAGTTCCACTTGGTCTCGTGCGTATACCTTTGCCGTCGTTTCGATCTGAGGGCGTTCGGCGCATCGTGAAACTCATGATCCCGCGCACGGCGAGTCTCGCTGCCACTCAAGTGATGCTCGTTGTCCTGCTCTCGCTCGCTTCCACTCTCGAGTCGGGCGCAGTTGCCGTGTTCAATCTCGCGCAGAATCTGCTCATGTTCCCTGTTGGCATCGTCGGCATCTCGTACGCGATCGCGGCGTTCCCGGAAATGGCACGCGCGTGGAGTGGCAACCGCTCCGCTGATTTCCGGTCCGTTCTCGTCGGGGCCGCGCGCAAGATTTTCTATTTCATGTTGCCGATCACCGCATTGTATGTGCTCTTACGCGCGCAATTCGTACGTCTCGCGCTTGGCGCCGGCGTCTTCGATTGGAGCGATACCATTCGCACGGCGGACTTGCTTGGATGGCTCGCGCTCGCCCTCGTGGCACACGCGCTCGTCCCGCTCCTTATTCGCGCGTTTTTCGCAACCCAAGATTCATGGACGCCCTTCTGGATCAGCATCGGTGTCGCAGGATTCCACACGGTGCTCGCTGTGCTTTGGAGCGCGAGCTACGGCCTCAATGGCCTCGGCGCCGCCGCGACGGTGGCCGCCTTCGTCCAATTGCTCTTGCTCTGGCTCACCCTGCGATGGCGT
The DNA here is from genome assembly GCA_964348595.1 of uncultured Gammaproteobacteria bacterium. Classification (GTDB taxonomy): domain Bacteria; phylum Patescibacteriota; class Patescibacteriia; order 2-12-FULL-60-25; family 2-12-FULL-60-25; genus CAYGDS01. The sequence continues at coordinate 2,327 of CAYGDS010000059.1, forward strand.
CGCGGTGGCATGCCGTATCGTGAGATGTTGTCGTCGGGACTCAAAACATTTATAGCAACCGCGGCCCTTGCCGCCGTGGCCTATCCGCTCCGTCAATGGCTCGGAACCGTTTATCCACTCCGGACCTTCTGGCAGGTGGTCCTTCAAACGTTTGTGTCCATGGGTGGCGGGCTCGCAGCCTTTCTATTGGCGTCGTGGGTGCTTCGGTCCGAAGAGTTTATCGAATTACGAAACGCAATCGCAGGGCGCCTCTGGCGTCGTGCCACGGTCAAAGAGAGTGTCGATCAAGCGAGTGGCATGGCGTAAAATGTCTGAACGTTGTATCGTCATCCACGTATGAAAAGCTCTACCATCAAGTGGTTTATCGGCCTCGGGTGTCTGCTCCCGATTATCCTCGCAATCGTGATTCCAATCTTGATCTACTTTGGCATCTCTCGTTCGTACGGATCCGGAAAGCCCGCCGCTCCCGTCGAACGCATTGGGATACTACGCGAAACAGGAGGCTCCGCGACGCTCGAGCGCGCTGGCGATAAAACGGATGTGACGGAAGAAGTGCTTGTCCAATCGGGAGATCGTATCCGTGTTGAAGCCGGATCCGCTGAACTCGTCTGGAACGGATACGGCCGAACGGCACTCGCTGATGGCACCGACCTCGTTATTGACGATGTATCGCGTCCTGAGAAAGGGAGCTCGCTTCGTGTGCGCTTGCGATTGCACGCCGGTCGCCTGTGGACGCGGCTCCAACGTCTGCTCGATGTCGGTTCTGACTTCACGGTCCGATCGTCCGACGTGGTTGCGACAGTCCGCGGCACATCCTTTGGTATCGAGCGGACCGAACGCGGCGTCGAAGTCAAAGTAAAAGAGTCGAAAGTGGCCATTGCGCGGTTTCCGGTGAACGCCGTGATGACGGATCTAAACGCCATGATGGAAAACGCGCCGCTTGTCGACGCGGGCTCGTACATGTCCTTACTTGATAACGCACAGCTTTTGCCGAAGCCTGTCCTCATGAATGCGGAGGAGTTGAACGATCCCTTCATGAATGCCGGGGATGAGGAGCTCTCGTCGGCAGACTACGTGCTTCCGGTTGATGACAGTGCGTGGCTCCCGTGGATCATGTGGGGGCTTGGGTATGTGAGCCAGCACCCGGAAGTGTTCGAGAGCGAGCAGGCGTTCGAAACGTTTATGCAGGAATTCCCCGCAGATTTGCAATTTGAGATCGAGACATCCGTGGATGAAGGTGAGGCGACATCGCCGCTTCAAGAGGTCCTCGATCAGCTTCCCGTCGAAGAGCCCATGATCGAGCCTACGGCGACAACGACTATGGATACGTCAGCAGAAGTCATAATCAACTAGATCGTGAGCCGCCAGGAAACCGTGATGACCTGGCGGTTTTCGTTATCCACAAACCCTCTGGACATTTTCAGAATCCGCTTTACCATGGTTGGTCCAGCTGCTCCGATCGTTCTTTCTCTCACGGATGGAGGTTTCCATGGAACAGCAGGTTGCAGCCGCCGCAACGAACATCGAGGATCATCGCATTGGCGGGTACCACGTGTACCGTCGCGCGGCACAGCTTTCAGATGGGACCAACGGCGTCACGCTGTCATGGCGCAACGAGACCATCGGTCCGTTCCGCGCGGTGCGGGATGTTTTGGACTATCAGCTCGAACCGCTCGTCCACGCGGTGCTTGAGGACGGTTCGCATGCGCTCTACCGCTGGTCGACGCGTATCGACAAGGCGCTCGAGATCACTCGGCTTCATCTCTGTCACAGCCGTCCGCTCTACATCGTGCGGCGTGCCCATGGCACGTTCGTGAAGTGGAATGCTCGCGTGTCCGGGCCGTACGAGGAGATCGGTGCGTTCGAGGCGACACGCGCCGGCGTCCGATTCCCTGTCCTCCGTGACGGTGACCACCAGCAGATCACACTCGCACTTGCGACGGTGAGCCGCTAGCTCACCATCCTTCTCTCGCGACCCTCCGGGGTCGCTTCTTCGTTCTTGACGCGCGTGGAATAATCTGTTTCAATCGTGCGGCCAAGGAGGTCAGGATGCTCGAACACGTTTGGTCACCTGTGAAGCAGTACGAGGGATCACCGTACGAGGAGCGTCTGTGCTCCGTCTGTCTGTTGAAGGACGGGCGCAACAAGGACAACGGTACCTTTCATCGCGATGCGGAGGCTCTCAAGTGGTACGTCACCACTCCGTGCATCGAGCCGGTACCGGATTCCATCGACTTCGACGCGCTCATCGTCGAACTCGCGGCTAATCCGGTGAGTATCCAGATCGATTACGGTATGGTTCGGACACGGACGTTCGACGACGCCGTATTCTGCACCGGTCGGCCGGGAGCGTGGCGCGTGGGACTCTATCTCACCACGGACGGTCTGTTTCCGGAGCGACCGGATCGTAAACTCGCGGATCGGCAGGCTCCCTACCCGACGATCGAACGGGCCTCGGCGGAGCTTCTGCGCTGGATGCGCGCGAGACAGTATGATCCGTACATGTACTCGGATCTCCGTCGCCGTGTGGAGATGGATCGCACGCGGGACAGCTGTTGTCACGATGATTGACCCGGTTCGTATCTGCGTTGCTACACGGTGCAAGCATACACTCGTCCCACCTGGACGAGTTTTCAATTTTCAGCTAACTTTGCGGTCAACCATGGAACAATCTCGCATCCGAAATTTTTGCATCATAGCCCATATCGATCACGGCAAGTCTACGCTTGCCGATCGTTTGCTTGAAATAACGGGCACCGTCGAAAAACGAAAGATGAAGGAGCAGCTCCTCGACACCATGGACCTCGAGCGTGAACGTGGGATCACGATCAAGCTCCAGCCGGCGCGCATGTCGTACAAAGCAAAGGACGGCACTGCGTACGAGCTCAATCTCATCGATACACCTGGCCATGTCGATTTTACCTACGAAGTCTCGCGCTCGCTCGCGGCTGTTGAGGGCGCCGTGTTACTCGTCGATTCAACTCAGGGGGTGCAGGCGCAAACTATTGCGAACTTGTATCTCGCGATCGAACAGAATCTCACCATCATCCCTGTGTTGAACAAGATCGACTTGCCCAACTCCGACGTCGAGCGGCGCGCGGGTGAGCTCATGCAACTCATCGGGTGCAAGCGCGAAGAGATCCTCTCGGCCTCCGGAAAAACCGGCATGGGTGTGCCGGAAATTCTCGAGCGCATCGTGAAAGACGTACCGCCGCCAGCCGGTTCCCGCGAGAAACCATTCCGTGCCATGATTTTCGATTCCAAATATGACGATTACCAAGGTGTGGTCGCGTACATTCGCTGCGTCGATGGACATCTCGAGAAAAATAACGGCGTAGCGTTCAAGGCCACGGGAGCCGTCGGCACGGCGCTTGAAATTGGCTTCATGAATCCACAGCACTTCTCGAGCGGCCACATGGAAGCGGGAGACATCGGATATCTCGTGACGGGCCTCAAGGACATTAGCGCCGTTCGGGTCGGTGACACGGTGGTGAGCGCGTCACAAGCGTCGGAGACAGAGGCACTGTCCGGATATAAGGAGGCGCGACCCATGGTGTACGCCGGGGTCTTTCCGCAAGAGGGAAATGAGTACGAAAAATTGCGTGACGCGATCCTCAAGCTCAAATTGAACGACGCCGCGCTTACCTTCGAGCCAGAGCACTCCGCTGCGCTTGGCTTCGGTTTCCGTGTTGGGCTCCTCGGGATGCTGCACCTTGAGATCGTGCAAGAACGCCTCTCGCGCGAGTTCGGCATGGACGTGGTTATCACGACGCCGTCCGTCGGATACGAAGTGAAGCTGACGGATGGAACAGAGTCGCTCATCAAGTCGCCGGGAGCATTTCCCGATCCCTCGCGCATCGAGCTCACGCGCGAGCCATGGAGCCGCGTCGACATTTTGTGTCCCAAGGAATATCTCGGGAACGTGATGGCGCTCGTTCAAGATCGGCGCGGCATCTATAAGAATACGGAGTACATCGATGTGACGCGCGCGCTTTTGCATTACGAGATGCCGCTCGCGTCGGTTATCGTCGACTTTTATGACAAGCTCAAGGGAGTGACGGCCGGCTACGCGTCTCTCAATTATGATTTTTTTGATTACCGAGATTCCGACGTCGTGAAACTCGTCATCCTCGTGGCCGACGAACCAGTCGAGGCTCTTGCCACGCTTTTGCATACGAGCGAAGCCCAACGGCGCGGCAAGGAAATCGTTGAGACCCTGAAAGAGGAGCTTCCGCGACAGCAGTTCATAATCAAGTTGCAGGCGGCGATCGGTTCCAAGATCGTTGCATCAGAGCGCATCAGCGCGTTCCGTAAGGACGTCACGGGTTATTTGTACGGAGGCGACGTCACGCGTAAGATGAAGTTGCTCGAGAAACAGAAGAAGGGTAAAAAGCGGATGCTCGCGCACGGGAAAGGATCTGTCGAGATTCCGCCGGAGGCGTTTATTAAGGTGCTGCGACGTAGCTAAATGATGTCAGAAC
>CAYGDS010000060.1:0-6771 GCA_964348595.1 uncultured Gammaproteobacteria bacterium
CATCATTGTCATTCCCGTGAAAACGGGAATCTAGCTGCTCGAATCAAAAGGTTATCGTTGGTTTCGGGTGGGCTCGCCCACTGGATCCCCGTCTTCACGGGGATGACAACTCTACGTCTCCCACGGCAATACCTCGGCCCCATCGAACACATGCCGGAGCTCCGCCGTGAGAAGCCGTGGATCGGCAAAGCCTGCGGCGGGCACCGCGAGATCGAAGCGTTCACGGTTGAGGCGACCATCGAGCCGCTCACCGCGCTCGTTACGCGCCACGATGAACGCAGGTCGCGACTCAAGCGGGCGATAATACAAGTGAACCATCACTGCTTTGCCGAGACCCGCCGCAACGAGCTCTCTCGCGGCCGCGCGGGCAAGCCATCGCCCCAGGTTTTCCGGCGCGCTGATTTCGCGCCCGACCCCGGAGACATTGGACGGGAGCTTTGCGCCGAACGCTTGGTGCGCGCGGCCGCTTGAACCGGTGCGACCCATGAGCCCAGCGCGCGTGTCCGCCCCTGCGACGTTGATAAGCAACTCCCCGACTGTGTGCGGCGCGAGCGCATCCGTGAGTTTCTTACGCGCGTCCTCGAGCGACACGGAAGGCGCATGCGCGGCACGCACGAGTGTCTGACCCTCGTGCACGGACACTTCGTAATCGGGTGCGAGCCAAAACCACTCGGCATCGAGACGCCGTAGCCGTTCGATCATGCGAACGAGTGTGCGTGCTGCGTCCATGGATGCGGGCAGGCCCGAGGATGTTTCGCTCGTGGCATAGCCAAAGACGTTTACCGCTTCGGATCGATGCGGCGCGCGCTTGGCTTCGAGGGCCACAAACGGCTCGAGCGTAAGCCCGGGGTCGACGGACGCAAGCGCGCGCCGCACACAGGCGGATACGTCAAAATCCGCCGTCGTGTGCGCCTCGGCGGCAACGAATAAGGCGCCGTGGCCGCCTGCCACGCGCACGTCCATGAGGCTCGCGGGATCGCGCCGCAAAAACTCCTCGGCAACGGAGGCGGCCACGTAATCGCAGGCGTTATCGGCGTGTCCGGGGCCCCGTTCGATCGCGTAAGACATGGCCGGGACGTTAGCGGCTCCCCAGCGACTAGGCAAGTCGCGGGCTTTGTGATTGAGTAGAACCTGCTCGAAAGGGAGGTGCTTCATGACGGACAGCCGTCTGATCGAGATTCCGGAGTTCAACACGTTCTACCATCGGCCGAAGTTTGTGCCCCCGTGGTGGCTCGCCGAGCGCTACTACCGCTTCGCGTTCTCCCGCCATCCGCACCTGCGATTCGCCGCCGTCGGACTCGTCGTGCGACACCTGCGTCCCGATCCTTCTCCGGTCGCCATCGAGCAGCGTGGCCGTACGTGGTGCATGAGCGTTCAGAATCGGCACCTGGGTGAGCTCGGCCGTGCCGCCGCGCGCGAAGTTGCCGAGCTCCGGGAATTGGTGCGCGTCCTCGAAAAGCGCGACAAGCTGGAGAGCGAGATGGTCGTTCTGGCCGAGCGACGCGAGTATCTCGCGGCCGCCTGCTATGTACTCAACCAGCGCGGCGCATGCGCTTTCCTGTACCCCGATCTCGAGAAGCTCGATCGCGAGGCACGCCGCGTCTTGAAGAGCCGCGATAGTACCGCCCCGCACTCCCCGCTCCTCGCATCCGTGTTCGAGCTCGATCAGGATCTCTGGTGGGGCCGGCTCACCTACGTGCGCACCACGTCGGCGAGAGCCAAGACACGTTAGTTCACTCATGCCCCCGTCGAGCTCAGCTCGATCGGGGCTTTTCTATTTCGTAACCGAGCGTTATCGTTACGATATGAAGCACAACCCGTTTGAGGGTCATCCGTATAGGGGCGGGCTAAGCGAAGAAGAGAAACAAGAGATGTTAAAACAAGAGCTTATTGAACGTTTCAAACATATTCTTGAAGTCCTGAATGTCCCACAGGGAATTAATACACTTTCTGGTAAAGACTGGACGTTGGGAGACATGATTTGGTCACGACTTCGATACACGCCAACGACAGCGGCGGGTATGGTATCCGTCTTCGACTTTGAAGACCTGGGCCGAGACCTCAAGATTTCAACCGAGCAAACGAAACAATTTATCAAACAATTCAAAAAAGACGAATTGTTGGAATTCAAGGAGAAGTGGGTACCTGATTAAAGATCCTCGATCTCACGAAGAAACGAGCCGGGTTTGATGCTAGAAGCGTTAGAGGAGTTAGAGGAATTAGAGTCGTTAGAGGCTTTAGAAGTTTGAGACGATTTCCATACAGTCGATGGTTCAACTTGAACCGACGGTTCTTGGTACCCTCCCCCCTCATCCCAGCTCCAGTCTGACGATACGCGCTGCGCGTTACGCGTCCCGGGCTCTCGGATCTCAACGCGTTCGAAGAGATGCGGTGACACTTCGTCGATGAAGGTCGAGATCTGATTGAACATGAGCGTGTCATGCCCTATGGTCATCGGATACGAGAGGAAGAGGCGCTTGCGTGCGCGCGTGACGGCCACATAGAACAAGCGGCGCTCCTCCTCCATGCCCCCTTCCTCGGCCATGGCGCGTCGATTTGGGAAGGACATGTCCGCCAGGTGAATGATGAAGACGGTGTCCCACTCGAGACCCTTGGCCTGGTGGATGGTGGAGAGGATGATTTTTTCTTCGCGCTCTCCGCTTTCCGCTGTCCGCTCTCCGCTCCGAGCAACGACTTCGTCGTAGAGGGCGATGTCGGCGAGAAAGGCGGAGAGATCCTCGTACCCTTCGGCAAAAAGCGCGAGCTGCTCCAGGTCCTCGAGTCGTTCGCGCCAGTTTGGATACTCGCGCTCGAGCTTGTCCTGATACGAGGAAGAGATAATGGCGCGGATCATGGGCGCGGGCAGTCGCGCGCGGGCATTCACGGCCTGCATGATACCGGAGAATTCCTGCCAGCCGCGCTCGGCACGCGAGGGAATGGTGAGCGCGCCGGGCGTCATCATGTCGTCGAGTGCTTCATGGCGCTTGGTCTCTCGAACAATCGCGCCCGCGCTTGTGGCGCCGATCCCCGTTTGCAGGCCGAGCGTGCGCAACCACGCAACCTCATCCTTCGGATTTTCGTGAACGCGTAGAAAGGATAGGACGTCCTTGATATGCGCTCGCTCGAAGAACTTTTGCCCGCCGCGATACTCATACGGCACATCGCGCTTGATGAGTTCGAATTCCAACTGTTGCGAATGCGCGCTTGATCGAAACAGTACGGCCATATTGCCGAGCGCGGTCCCCTCGGAGCGCAGCATGAGGATTTGCTCGGCGACATACTGCGCCTCCTGCGATGCCGAGGCACATGGCACGAGCCGCGGCTTCTCCCCCGCCGAGCGCGTCCCGACAAGTTCTTTTTTAAATTGCTCGACGTTGTGCGCGAGCGAATCGTTGGCGAGATCCAGAATCTGCGGCGTGGATCGATAGTTGTGCAGCAGTTTGAAGATACGACTCTCCTGCCACTCCTTTGGAAAACGTAGGATGTTTTTTACGTCGGCGCCGCGGAACGCGTAGATGGATTGCGCATCGTCGCCGACGACAAGGATGTTGCGATGGACACGCGCAAAACCATGCACCACGCGCGCTTGGATCGCGTTCGTATCTTGATACTCATCGACGAGAACATACTTAAATCGATCCGAGATTCTTGATCCGTGATCCCTGTCGTCTAAAAGCATGGCGAGATTGATGAGAAGGTCATCGAAGTCCATCGCATTGGCCGCCTTTTTGCGCTCTTGATATTGGCGTGCGATTTCCTCGAGGTCGCCTGTGAGCTCAAGAAAGTGTGGGTGTTTGATTTCGATCGCTTCTTGGATAGACTGCTGGGTGTTGCGTGCATACGACAGGATATCGCCGACTACGGAGGCCGTTGGAAACCTACGCGCCTTCGGATCGATCGACATGTCCTTCATCACGCCCTTGATGAGATCGCGACTGTCCTCTTGATCGAGAATAGAAAAGTTCGGAGCGTAGCCCAGGGTGCCGGCAAAGTGGCGCAGGAGCCGCGCGCCGATGGAGTGAAACGTTCCACCCCAAATGCCGGAGGCTTCTGCTCCGAGAAGCCCCGCGACGCGCGCGGTCATCTCTTTGGCAGCTTTGTTGGTGAAGGTGAGGAGGAGAATCGACGAGGGATCGACGCCGTGTTCGATGAGATACGCCACGCGGTACGTGAGCGTGCGCGTTTTACCGGAACCCGCGCCCGCGAGCACCAGGCACGCCCCATCGCCATGCAAAACAACGTCGAGCTGTTCTTGGTTCAACTCCGCGTGATAATCGATGCGGCGCGAAGGGACATGACCCGCGCCGGTGAGAGTGAAGGTTTCGGACATGGGTGGGATGATACAGGCTTTACCCGCAGAAACAAACCAAGATAACCTTGAAAATAGTATGGCAACGCACACCAAATCACGCGAAGCGAAGCGGAGTATCGATAATGAAAAGAGTCCCAAAAGGGACTCGTAGTAACTAGAGTGCGACGAGCACACGAAAGGCGGCGTTGATGTCGCCTTCTGCGCAACCCCTGTTCTGCACATGCGAAAGACCTTCGACCTTCGGGAACGTCGGGTGAGCGACATCATCTCTCAACTCACCGCGATGTTCGGCATCCCTCATGCCCCCGATTTGTAGTCCGTCTCTCGGTGCCCGATCCCCGAGGACGTGCTCGTACGGTGCCATGTAGTTACGGACATGTTCACATGTCCGCGTCGATCCGAGATCCGGAAGACCCATCTGGCGATGCACGCGCAACCAGTTGAACAGGTTGCCCGCGAGGTTCCACTCTTCCGCGGATGGCAGGCGCGTACCTTCTGGGAATCCGATCGCATGCGCGATCCGACCGAGAAGATCCTCTTCGAGCTCTTCCCGAGTCGCGCAAAAGCGGCTATTTCGCCTTGCACAGATCACCCCGAGACCACCTTCAGGAAAACGGTCATCGTGCTTCACATAGGCTTCCGTTCGACGGACCGCCGCCATGAGCCGATCGTTGAGATAATCCACCATCGCTTCAGACGGCTTGAGGTGGTGACACGGCTTCGCGATCGTCTCGATGGCGATCCATTGTCCCACGAGCGGGATGCACACGTCCTTGCCGTACGGAGCGGGCTTGCCCCACCAGCTGATCTTGATGAAACCCTGCGGGAAATCATCGCGCTCGATGGCAGGAAGATACATCGGCAAGAGGCCGAACCGCTCGAGGGACGCGCGTCGAGCAACACTCAACGCGGGCATCGGTGGGACCGTGACGTTGATCCCGAGCTCGTTCCACACTCCCTGCCAGAACGCTTGAATGAACGCACTCCAGGCCAAACCTCGCATACACACCCTCCATCTGCAGCCATTGGTGGCTCGTTCAAGCTAACAACAAATCTTACGCCTTGTCAACCCTCAATACCCACCTCTCTCCTATTACTTAGTCTATACAAAACGAAAATGAAAACCGGCCCCGACAGAGTCGTCGGGGCCGGACTGGGATGTCGCTTACGAGGCGGGTTGGTTCAGCTGCCGCTCGTGAGCGCGGGCTTGGTCGATCCGTTCGTGGCCGGCTTGAGCGCCTCGATGGCGGACTCGAGCTTGGTGCCCTTGAAGATACGACCGAGGACGTCGGCGACGCTGTCGCCACCGAGCAGGGTGAGCGGCCCGAGGGCCTTGCTCGCCTCGACGGTGAGCATGTTCTGGCCGAAGGCCTCGAGGGCGGCGATGAGGTTGGGGCTCACGGCGCCGAAGCGCTTCACGTGGGCTTCGGCATCGGCGGCCAGCTGCGCGAGCGCGAGGGTGGCCATCTTCTCGGCCGCGTCATGCTCCGCCTGCTGGCGTGCACGCACGCGAGCGATGTCCGCCGTGGAGAGCTTCGTCTTGTGCTCGTCCTCCTCGGCCTCGAGACTGCGTCGCTCGTTCGCCGTCTTGGCGTCGGCTGCGAGCTTCTCGAGCTTGGCGATGAGATCGCGCTCGGCCGCGCTCTGCTGAAGAGTGGCCTTCAGCTCGGACGTCACGTCCTGGTCGCGCAGCTTCTCGCGCTCGATCTCCTGCAGGCGCTTCGCGATCGCGAGCGCGCGCTGCTGCTGGCCGATCGCGAGCGTGTCGGTGACGGCCCGGTGCTGCGCATCGACGAGGATCCGTCGGATCGCCTCGTCGCCGATCACGACATCGAGGATCTCGACGTCGTACACCTGCATGCCGTTCTCCTCGAAGGACCGACCCGGGCGCTTCGCGCCGTGGGAGGGCGACGTGCCAAGCACGGTGTCGCGGACGATGCCGGCGGCGTTCGCGTTCAGCTCCTCGATGCCGACGCGCTTGCACGCGCTGCGGAGCAGCGAGCGCAGGTGGTCGCAGAGGAACTTCACGTAGTTCTGCACGGAGAACCAGCGCAGGCGCTCGCTCTCGTCCTTGGCCACGAAGTTGACGCGGTACGAGACCTTGATGTCGGCCTGCACCATGTCCATCGTGACGACCTGGACGACGTCGCTCACCTGGTTGTTGGAGACCGCGAGGTAGACCGTGCGCAGGAGCCGGTCGCTGTTCTTGGGCTTGCCCGTCGACAGCGTCTGGACCTGCAGGACCTCGTCGAAGGCGAGCACGGTGCTGTCGGGACCCATCACGACGCGACGCTTGCCCGACTTGCCGAGCACGAGCACCGCGTAGCCGATGTAGGGACTGATCTGCACCGCACCGTCGAAGCGCGGATCGATCGTGATGGACCGGGGCGGCGTGTACCCGGAGCCGCGGTCGAACGTGTCGACTGCCGTCGTGACTGCGACCATGGCCAACAACTCGA
>CAYGDS010000061.1:0-6618 GCA_964348595.1 uncultured Gammaproteobacteria bacterium
TAAACGAGCCGTATCCCATCATGAGTTGATAATTCATCATAGATAATGATTATTTGATTCCGCAGCAATTACGATGCAACCCATGGAACGCCATGGATCCGACAAACCCGTATCCAAAGCTTAGGACGGCTCCTAAGAGCATGCTGGCAGGGTCCATGCCTTTGAATCCAGGAAACGCAACTTTGAGTGACGTCAAGTGAAATCGTACTGCCTCCGTATCGGTCAACAGGTTTGGCCAGAGGAGGCAAAGGACGTAGAGGCCGACGAAGAAAATGCCGACTGCCGCTGCGTGACGCATGCCTTGTGACTTGGTCATAGTGACATGTACGAATTACTGATCTTTAGTATTAATCCCAAAGAGCGAATGGAGCCAGCAAAAGCCCCAGAAGCTTTCAACGAGCGCGATCCAGCCGACGATGAATATCGCCCAATTCACCCAGTCGAGCGAATACGACGGGGCCCAAGGGCCAAGCCACCAAAACGCAAGGGCGAAGCGGAGAACACGATCCGTTTTGCCCAAATTGGTCTTCATAGAAAAGAATGGACACGTGAGTAAACTCTCCCAAGTATATCACAAAAGGACATATGCAGGCATATGCAGCCACCCCCACGCATGGACGCAGCGCCTCGGATCATTTCATGACCAAATTTTCTTTCTGTAGATCTGGATCGTATACCAGGACATGAATCCCAAGGTGACGAGAGCTGTGCCGAGACCAAAAACCTCGTTGATCCCTCCCCCGTACAACCGGGCACCGAGATGTGGGAAGGAATGAAATATCATGAAGAACACGCCTAACGTAACAAGCCGTGCCTGCACCCATCGCTCCTTATCAATAAGTGCGATCATGAGCGCCGAGCCGAGCACCGCAAGATGCACCATGCCACTCTTAAAACCATAGTTTACATACACGAATACCCAATTCCAAAGCGTATACCCGATGATCCAAGCCATGGTCATACCGGTCCATCGCAGATCCTTCTCTTTGTTTGTACGAATACGAATCGTGTTGATGTGCTCCAACGTCACGACGAGCAGGATTCCCGATATGACATTGAGATAGTTGGCGATGGTTCCTGTTGTAAAATCCTTCACGACGGCTTCCAGGATGTTCACAGCCAGGAATACGTAGGTAGCCCAACGCACGAGACCGGTTTGACCAAGGTGTGTATTGCGTAATATGCACAGCAACAGAATGCCCAGAGCGATGGTCAGGACTTTCATCCATGCAAACCAGTCCTCTACGCCGATAAGCAGGACCCAGCACGGGAACAGAATCGCGGAACCTATCGCGAAGAAATACAAAGAGAATCTAGGGAATCGATAGAATATTTCCTGAGCGATCAAGAGACCAACGAAGAGAAGAAGGATGTAGAAGGTCGTGAGGAGACTCATATGCGTAAGGTTCACTTCACACGGAACGTTCCCATCATCCCGCTCTCCAAATGTTCCGGAATATGGCAATGCATCATCCACTCGCCTGGATTGGATGCCTCAAGCAGGATATCGACCGTCTCACCCGCTTTGACGAAAACGGTATCTTTCCAGACCGGATTGTCGTCGCGCTTCCCATCACGGGCCAGGACGATGAACCGCTGACCGTGCAGGTGGATTGGATGCTGCATCGGATGCGCGGAGTTCGGATCGTTGACGATACGGATTTTCACAAAATCATCTTTCGTGAAATTCCATTCGATATCCTCGTTTTCACGTCCGGTCGAGTCCTCCACGAGTCTCCATTTCACCATCTGCGACGTTGACATGGCATTCATGGGATCCGCAGGCTGCTCCCATTCAATGCCGTCCTCCGGCGCTTCGCCGGTCATCATCCCGGAACCCATGGGGCCGCCCATCATGCCGCCGTGGCCGGCCATACCCGAGCCCCCGCCCATCATCCCCAAGTTTACGTCCAACCGGATCTTCTTGTCTGGTGTCTTGTCGTACCACGAGGAAAGTTCCGGCATGCCCAAGGACGGAGCTTCCTGCGAAACGTCGAAGCCGGTGACCGGCGAGGCAATCGGATCGCTCGAAACATTCACGCGACCGATCACATAGGAACGCTCGGGCGTCCAATGTTCGATCTGCACGCTTCCGGGCTGGCTGAATTTCACCTCAATAACGGCACGTTCCGACGGACCGATGAGTACGCCGTCTTTCACCCATTCGTCATGAGTGGATCGACCCCCGTCGGAGCCGACCAACTTGGTTTTAGCTTGACCGAACTTCAGACGGAACGGTCGTGTATTCGCGCTATTCAAGATGTAAAAACGTACGACTTCGTCTTTTTGCACATCAAGACGATAATCTGTCGTGCCATTCACCAGCATGACATTTCCGAAACGGCCCATGAGCACATGCGAAACCAGCGTTTTGCTAAATGGAAGAATCGCGCCGCTTTGCATGAGAATGTCGTCGACGACCAAGGGGACTTCCCGATGCGCGGGGTTCCAGTACGAAGCATTCGTCGGCTCAACCAGGAACATCCCGTAGAGCCCAAGCTCCTGGGTCGCGTCCTCACGCACATGTGGGTGATACCAATAGGCTCCGGGGTCGGGAAAGCGCAGCTTGTACGTAAACGTCCCGCCGGGCGGAACCGGATCCTGTGTAAGTGGCGCAGCTCCATCCATGGCATTTTCTACGCGTACCCCATGTGAATGGAGTGACGTCCCCCAGTCCGTTTCATTTTTCAGACGAATCGTAATCTCGCTCCCTTGTTTTATCTTGATGGTCGGCCCTGGGATTGATCCGTTATATGCCAACATGTTCTGCACCTGACCTCCGATGCTTTTTTTGATAGGTGCCGCAATCAAATCATACGTTGCGCCGTCGCGAAGTTCGATAAGGGCCGTCTCCGTTGCCTCAGTCCCTGTCTGAACATCACCAGACGCACCTCGCTGCGTCGGAACCTGGTCTGATCTCCAGAAAACCACAACAAACAGAAGTAGTACGACTGCGATACCAACGAGAATATTGATCCACGTGCGTTTCATAGTGTTATTGGACGGAAGGCGCTTAGCGCGCCCCCCGTCCAATCATCGGTTTAACGTAGCGCCGCGTCAATGGCCGCCTTGAGGCTCGAGTACGGAACTGCGCCGGAAACCAACTGCGCATTGCCGCTTGCGTCGACAACGATCGTCCCCGGCGTTCCGGAGACTCCCGCTTTCGCACCGCCATCCATGTCGTCCTGAACATGAACGGCGTACTTGCCGGAATCCAGACAGGTCTTGAACTTCGTTTCGTCCAATCCGAGCTCCTTGGCCATAGGCACAAGCGAGGTAAGCGGCAACCCCGTGCCGTTGGACTGAGTCAGTTCAAATATCTTGTCGGAATAGGCCCAGAAAGCGTCGTTTCCACCAAGTTCGTTTGCACACTCCGAAGCTTCCGCCTCTTTCTGGGCGTTGGCGTGGAAGTTTAAGGGATAGTGGCGGTAGACCCAGCGAACCTTCCCGTCGTACTCCTGCAGCGCCTGCTGCATGGTGGGATGGAACCGCTTGCAAAACGGACACTCGTAGTCCGAGTACTCGATGAGGGTGACCTTCGCATTCTTGTCGCCACGGATATGGTCTTTATCGGTCACAGGAGGCGGATCGCCAACCGGCTGTTCAGGCTGTGGCTGTGGCTGTGGCGAGGGAGTCGGCGCGACAGCAATTGTTGGATTACCCACATCCGCAGCCTTTAACCTCGGGAAGCCGCCTGTAACCACGAGGCCAAAGCCGATAACGGAGACAACTGCAGCGCCGGACACTAAACCGAAAAGGAAGCTCGGCTTGGGTGGCATCGCCGAAAAGAAATCAGGTTTCTGATCCATAAGGACATGACAATTGAGTAAGGACGAACCATCTAGCGTCCTTAAGCCGTCATGTCTGAGCGTGGAAAATACGGAGCTACAAATGATTTGGCGCTGCTCCATGGAAGCGCGGCGCGTCTCGCATCGTTATACAAAGAAAGGGACGGCCTTGGGATCGGTGGGTCAACGGGGCGCGTGACGGGGAGCGTAGCGTGCCACGGGATCCATACTGCGTTCACGACCAACCGCGGCGCCCGTGGCGTGCACAACGTCTGGAACAGTTCCAAATCCGGAATATGCCCGGGATGGATCGATTCCGTGTTGCATTGTTCGCTCGACTCATACACTCCAGACCAAACCAACGGCCCACGAGCCTCATGACAACTTCCGACGAGGACAGCAAACGCGAGAAGGCATGCCAGAAAGACATGTGACATCGTTTGGAGACTGCGAACGCGGCTCATGCCGTGACATGATAGATCACGGCATCGTGAAATGCTATACTCGCATTGATTCACTATGAGTATGGGCACGCTCGTCATGATCCGTCACGGAGAATCGCGATGGAACCTGGACAACCGGTTCAGCGGTTGGGTCGATGTGCCGCTCAGCGCAAACGGCATAGAGGAGGCCGAGCACTGTTCCAGCCACTGCGAGAAGTTTGAATTCGACATGGGCTTCACCTCAAACCTCGAGCGTGCCCAATCGACGATCCTGATTGTCCTCTCGAAGCAAGACCGCACCGGCATTTTCCAGCACAAAGGCGAGAGTCCGTTTTACCACTGGACGTGCTACTCGAATCGCTGCGCGATTGATGATATTCCCATCTACATCGACGAACGCCTGAACGAGCGGTACTACGGCGCGCTCCAGGGATTGGACAAACGCGAAGCAGAAAAAAAATACGGCGAAGAGCGCGTCTTGCGTTGGCGGCGTGGTTACGCGGACCGTCCACCGCGTGGCGAAAGCCTCGAGGATACATTCCACCGCGTCATCCCCTACTTTACGCGCTCGATTCTTCCGCATCTGAAAAAAGGAAAAACGATTCTGCTCGCCGCACACGGCAATACCCTGCGTGCGATTATCAAACATCTCGAGGGAACATCAGACGACGCCATCGCGTTCGTAGATCTCCCAAAGGCCAAACCGATCGTATATCAATGGAAGAATGGGTCCTTCAAACACCTCTCGGGAGACTTTTCTACGAATCGGCCGCTTCGTTGACAATAGACTGCACGACCGTTAGCCTCCGTAAGCTCCTGAATATTTCAGGAAAGCTCTTTCACAGGGAGGTCTTGTGCGAGTCAAACCGCCATACAACCTGTCGCTCGTGACCAGGACGGTCTACACGATCTACTGGGATGAAACCATGGCCGTGCAGGACGCCTTCTGGCAGTCCCGGCCACACGGACTCTTCAACGAGACATCCACGCGCAAGCAAATGGACATGCACGAACCGTTCCTCGCTTCGTGGCCCGTATGGAGCGGCATACCAATCAAGAAGCGGCACTTCCAGTTCGGCTACCCGCTCCAGGGGGCAACAGAGTTCCTCTTTGCAACCATCAAGCCGCCTTTTCGTCTGCACGTCTTCAAGGGGGACTACGAGGGCTACAGACAGGCGGCACAAGCGAACGGCGTGGAGATCGTCGAGCACGAGCGTCGAACGGAGGCTCCGCCCAAGCACAGCTTCGACGATACAGGACGCTTCGTCGACGTGTACTTCGTCTCGCACCCGTCGTCCATCGATGGCGAGATCTGGGACGGACTCGAAACCTGGCTCGAGAACATGGCGCTCAAGTATCCACATGTACGGATCTACCTCGACCTGGCATACGTCGGGTCGACCAAGAAACGCGTTGTGATTGAGCCGCACCGGTTCCGCAACATCGAAGGCATCTGCTTCAGCTTCTCGAAGCCGTTCGGCACGTTCTTTCATCGCATCGGCGGCGCGTATCTGCGCCATCACCATCCGGTGCTCCACTACAACAAGTGGTTCAAGAATCTCCCGGCGCTCGCACTCGGCGACGAGCTCATGCGTCGCTACGCCGTGAACGCGATCCCTGAACGCAACACGGCCCTGCAGGCACAAGCTCTCGTCGCCGCCCAAGAAGCGGGCGAGGTTCCCGCTGATGCCGTCTGCTCCGATGTCGTGCTCCTCGCACGTGGCCCAACCGGCCACCAAGAGTTCGAGCGCGCGCCCGGCCAATTCCGTTTCTGTCTTACCAAAGGTATGGACCTCGCGCGTTTCTCACCCTAACCCCTCCTCCCCGGAGGGTTTTCTGTTACCATCCTCACATGCGCCTCCCCAAACGCCGATCGCAAACCCTGAAATTCCAAGATGAGGAGAGTCAAAGCCGTGAGCTGACACCAGAAGCTCTTGAGCGTCTGAAGCAAACCCTGCTTCGTCTCAAGCATGTCGATCGACCGAAGATCGTGGCCGATCTCAGTCACGCCATCACGCTTGGAGATTTTTCAGAAAACGCCGAGTATCAAGATGCAAAGGCGAGGCTCTCGAGAATCGACGGTCGCATCTTTGGTCTCGGGGAGCGCATCAAACATGCCGTATTGATCGAGGGCGGCACGTCAGACGCCGTTCGTCTTGGTTCGACGGTTACCGTCGAGTCCAACGGCCAGCAAAAGACGTACAGAATTCTCGGTCCGCAGGAAGTGAGTCCATCACGTGGCATCATCTCACACCTCTCCCCGCTAGGACGAGCGCTCATCGGCAAAAAGTTTGGAGATCTTGTCGAAGTCCGTTCACCAGATGGTTCGACGCGTGCCTATACCGTCGTCGATCTCAAGTAGCTTACGATGTCCGATCTTGTAGGAA
>CAYGDS010000062.1:0-837 GCA_964348595.1 uncultured Gammaproteobacteria bacterium
CCCGATCGACAGCACACCTCCCCCGCCCCAGAACAGATGCTGGCTTCTTCGTTGCAATTACGAACGGCGAATTCAATGTTGTTGGAGAAAACTCCGTCGACCTCCACGTTGACCGAGCCGGTTTCCGCTCCGCTTGGAACATTTGTGGTGATGCGCGCCGATGTCCAGCGCGTAGGTTCGACAGTTGCCCCGATGCGCGTATCTCTCGCGCCCTTGAACGTGACGATCCCGGTCGAGCCCAGGCGCTCACCGATGATTTGCACTTCCGTGGCGACGGGGCCCGCGGTTGGACGCAACGCACAAATGCCGGGCTTTGGGGTATCTGAAGTGACGGTGAAGCTACGACGATCGCTTTCGATGGTGTCTTGGCGTTCTACGTAGATCTGATACGCGCCGGGTGACACGTCCACGGAGCCGAGACCACCGATTTTGGGCGGCACTTTCACCACGATACTGCGATCGGTCCAGAAACCAATCTCACACTCAGCTGGGAAGGTGACGTCTGCTGTTCCGACATCTCCTGAGCTATTACGGAAGATGACGCGACCGATGCGGCTCCCAAAGTTCCGGCCCTGGATGGTGATGTATTCACCCACGGGTCCACCTTCAGGCGAGATGGAATCGATGACGGGAGCGGCGGCGACGACGGGCGCTCGTACGCGATACGCGACGGTGTTTGATCCAACGCCTGCCGTGCGCGCCTTGGTGGCATAGATCGCCGGAGTGAGCACCGGCGTGTTCATGGAAATGCGCTCATCTGACCACGACAAGAACGTGTTGAACTCGCGATCGTTCATGAATACACGATCCGACACGGTACCAAGCCCCGTGCCTACG
>CAYGDS010000062.1:847-6577 GCA_964348595.1 uncultured Gammaproteobacteria bacterium
ACACAGCCCCGGGCGGGCTATGTCGGTGACCCGATAATCATCGACGATGGGACCGAGCCCGGCGTTGCTCGTATCCGACATCGCGGAGCTGATGTTTGTGACCGTAACCGGGCCCGTGATGGATCCATCGGGAACGGAGACGACAACTTGGCTTGGCGACCATGTCTCGATTCCGGCGGCGGAGCAGACGGCCGGGGCGAATGCCTCTTGAATCTCGGAGAAGAAGACGCGGCCGGTGGACGTACCAAAGTTCGCGCCCGAGATGGTGACGAGCGTACCGGCGCGACCGTCTCCCGGCGAGATTCCCGTGATAATGGGCTGGTCGACACAGACTCCGGCGGTACACACGCCACTCGCACATTCCCACCCTTCGGTACACGAGCCGCCGGAACAGGTGGCGCAGGCAGCGCCGCCGCAATCCAGGCCGGTTTCATCTTCGTCGACGGCACCATTGAAACAGTGCTCGGGCCGCACGGCGACGGTGACGGATCGAGTATTCGTTTCGTTTGAATCGATATCGAAGACACGAGACTGGAGGGTGTGGCGGCCGAGCGTGACGCTGGTTGTGTCCCATGGGACCTCCGTGACCGTAGACGTTGGCGTCGACGTGGCCGTCGGCACCCCGAGACCGAGGGAGATTTCGTCTACAGACGAGGATACGTACGAAACGCCCGCATCGTCGGATGCGCCGGTGATCACACGCACGAGCGTATTCACAGAAACGCTCTGTCCATCGAAGGGCGAGAGGATACGACCGTTCGGTGCCTCTGTATCTATGAGATATCCGGTGCGGAATCGCGCTTCACAGGCCGGTGAGAATCCTCCGCAGACGAGTGCCAAGCCGTCCGTGGAGCGGAGACCGGTTGTGACACGCGCGATATAGTCGGTTTCCGCATCAAAACACTTGCGATCGAGATGCGGCTCTGGACAGGCGGCCGTGGGGATAAACGTGACGAGGGCGCCTGACACGCGCAGGGATCCCGCGACGGCCGTTCCATCAGACGCTTTGACGACGGAAACCGTGGTTGATGCGGATAGTGCTGAGACATCACGCGTGAATGAGAAACGCACTTCTATGTTGCGGATCGAAACGGAGCCGGACGGAGAGATGGAGCGCACTTGGAAAGCGGCTGATCCTCCAGGACCGCCGGGAAGACCCCCCGGTGTAACGGGGCCGCCTCCTCCTGCTCCCCCACCAGGACCGGTCGTCGCTCCGATGAGCTGGTTGATGACAAAGGTCGCAATCGCCCACGAGGAGAGTGTAATAACAAGACCGATGATCGCGTTCCGAATCATTGCTTGGGCCCGACTGATTTTTTCCGCCTCTCCGCCGGAGGTCATCCAGGTGAATCCCGCATAGAGGATGAGGACGACGAGGATGATGCCGATCAGCCCCAGGAAGACATTGATGATGCGCGCGGCGATGATGCGCGGGTCCGTGTCGGGTAAAACGATCGTACCGCCGACGTCGTTTAACCCTACGTCAACGCCCTGGGCGAGTACCGCGCTTGGCATCGCGAGCATGCTGCCGAGGGTGATCGACAGCGTACAAAGGCCCGCAAGGGCAAGACGGCGTAGAAGCGTCATGGCGTTATGGAGGGAGCGCGACAACCTGCATCTGTCGAATCTGGTACTGCATCACAGCAATGCGGGGAACCGGTGCAGGACTCAGAGGAGGCGGGGTTATAGCAATTTTGGTAGACGTTTTGCAATCCGGAAAACAGCACGGGTTGGTAGATGGGGCTGCTCGACGTTGTCGCTGAGAGATACGGACGATGGCTCATGCTGACACGGCCATACACCGTTTCATCACCAGGGCCTGCGACTGCACCAGCCGACGTGAGGACCTCTTGGCCCGTTGTCCACCAGAAGGTGTCCGCAAGTTCGGTGGGTTCGCTTGTACGAATGATGACGTTGTCCGAGTTGACGGTCGACGACTGCATGATGGTGTCGAACGTTGCTTGCGGTTCTTGATCAACGGGAATATTGCTAGAGCTGTCGAAGTCCCCGGCGATGGGAAGGGTTTCACGAATGCGCGGTGCGTCGAGGTTAGGTTCCGCAAGCGTGGCAAAGGTCCAGCCATAGTCGTCGAGATCGCGGCCTTCGGCAGCATTGTTGCCGTTGCCGTCGAGCGAGTTCCCAGCCATGTCGGTGATACCGTCGACGCCGGATGCCGTAAAAAGAGCGAGAGGTGGTGTGTCGGAGAGGGAGGCGGCCTTCGCGATCACAGCAATACTCGATTCCGCAGGGAGACAATAGACCGTCCGGCCGCAGGAATTGGTGCCACAGGAGAGGTCGGTGACAAATTCGACCGTGCGATAGCGATTGGAAACTTTGAATTCTCCGTTTGGTCGTGAAAGAGTTTCGTCCGCGAGCCGGGTCGCGCGTACCTCTATATTGGTAAAGCCAGAACCGCCGGTGACGAGTCCCGAGGCCGTGGTTGGATCGATGGGTTCATTGAAGTTCATCTGGACGATGATGTTGGGCGCAAAGCGACCTCCATCGGCGGGTATCACCGATGTCATCTTCGGTGGCGTGTTGTCGATGACGGTGGAGACCTCAAACGGCCAAGAGTATCCGGACGATGAAATGCCCGTAAATGCTTGTGTACCGTCTTCGCGGAGTAGACCCGTGCGGCCAGAGAGGATCTCGACGGTATACGGGACCTCCGCCGTGGGGCTGCCCAGCGGTTCGATCGGACGGATAACAAAGGTTTGGCGATCGGACGTGAAGCGAACACGCGCCTGCAGGCTTGTGAGCGCCTGATCCCGTGAGCCCGTGGGAAATATTTTAATTACGTCGCCGTTGAGTCCGATCGTCGAACTCGCATCGCGATCGTCGGACAAATCAGCGGGAGTACCGTAGTCATTATAATCTTTGATGAACGAGGAAAGTTTGATCGGTTCTTTGAACGTGATGACGATCGCCGTGTTTCGTGGCACGTCGTTGGCTCCGCGATCGGGTACGTGGGATTCGATGATGCCGCCTCCGAGGGACCCGGCTGCGCTCGGGAATCCGGAGCCACGTCCTGCGGCTCCCCGATCACCCGAGGCTCTGCCTCCACCGCCTGTTGCACCGAGAAGCGCATTCAAAATAAATTGTGTGATGGCGAACGCGGACGTAATGATGATGAGCCCGATGATCGCGTTCCGGATCATGGTCTGCGCTGTGGTGACTTTGTCTGCCTCTCCACCCGATGTCATCCAGAGATAGCCAGCATAGAGCAGCATGACGAGCAGGATGATCCCGACGAACCCAAGAACGACATTAATGATGCGTCCGATGATGGTGATGAGGTCGGTGCCGCCCCCTGCGAGCCCGCCGGCTGCGCCTACGGCTTCAAGCCCTGCCGTGTCGGGAGCTTGGGCGAGGGCCGTCGAACCAAGCGAGGCAATCGCGAGTACGCAAAACAATCCGAGGGAGTATCGAAAAAAAGTCCGCCTCGCAAGCATGGCCTCATTCTACCCTGTGATCAGTCGTTGCACAATCTCTCGTACCGCATTGCCGTCCGCGCGTCCCGCAACGGCTTTCATGGCGATTCCCATGGCTTTTCCCACTTCTTTCGCTCCGGAATTTTCCACAGCTTCCCGCACGATTTTCTCGAGCTCGTCAGCCGGCATGGACGGAGGCAGATACTTGGCAAGTAAGTCAATCTCTTTTTGTTGGCGCTCGAAAAGGTCTTGACGACCCGCGGTCTGAAAATCCGCAAGGGCATCCTGATACTGCTTGATCATCGTCTTCAACACCGCGTGACCCTCGGCTTCTGAGAGTTCGCGCCCGGCGTCGCCGGCTCTCAGCTCGATCTGTTTGTTCTTGAGTGCCGTGCGCGCGAGACGGAGCGCGGAGAGAGTAAGTTCGTCTTTCGCCTTCATGGCGTCTTTGAGATCGTGATCGATCTTTTCGAAGAGGGTCATAGTTTTACAAGTATTAGTGAGCAGCCAACATTTAGCAAATGATGTCAGATGCCAGATGTCAGATGTCAGAATTTGCACAAAAACACAAGAGCCCCCTACGGGGCCCCTGCTACTCACTACTTGCTACTCACTACTCACTTGCAGCGATTATCGACGTCCGTAACGCTTCTTCGGCTCTTCCTTGAGCTGACCGGTCTTGAGGAGGTACGAGTACTGCTCCCCTTTCGTGACGCGGCGCAACGCGCTGTCGCGACGCTGGTTCTTGTTTTTACCGGAATCGTGAAAGCGACGACGCTTTGATTCGATTTGTTTGCCGCTTGATTGAAAGCGACGCGTAAACCGGCGCAACAGCGCATCAAAGGTTTCATTCTTTTTGCGTTTGACTTCTGCCATGAGGGTCGCTCCTTTCTATACTGGGATAAACATCATCGCGTGGGAGCGATGTCGACGCCAAGGGTACACAATACCCCCTCCATCGTCAACCTCCCCACGCTTGACGAGTGCGTATACCCCATGCCAAGTTGCCTAGGGCCCATTAACAGGAGAATCATGATGAAGCTTGAGATCGAGAGACGCTGGCTCCCATCCGCGCTGGATCCGAAGGTGTACGAAGGCGCGCCCTTCAAACACTTCCGGCAGGGATACTTCAACACCGTGCCGGGCGAGACTATGCGTGTCCGCATCATCGACGGAACGTCCGCGAAGATCACGCACAAGCGCGGCAAGGGCCGTTCGCGTCCGGAGACCGAGGTGCCGATCGAGATCGCGTCGGCGCTCGAACTGTACGAGCACAGCTGCGACGACAAGATCGAGAAGACGCGCTACGTCGTCGGCCGCTGCGAGATCGACATCTTCCACGGATCGCTCGACGGAATGAAGCTCGTCGAGATCGAGTACGAGGAGCACGAGGCATTCGAGGACGTCCCTCTGCCCGACTGGCTCACGGGAGCGGCCGAGGTCACGGAGAGTATCAACAACCTGATGTTGGCCAAGCTCGCGACCATCCTCGGCGACGACAAGCCGGCCAAGCCGCTCTCCGCCTATCTCCCCTCCCCCATTCCGATGATCGTGCTGACCGGTGGACCTGGCTCCGGCAAGACCACGGCCATGGAGGCGCTCAAGAAGGAATTCGGGGATCGGGTGAAGTTCGTTCCCGAGGCCGCGACCATCCTGATCTCGCAGGTCGGCATCGTTCCGCCGCCCGACGATCCGGTCGGACTCGCGCGCTTCCAGCAGACCATCCTGCGGGTCCAGCACGCCTTCGAAGAAGCAGCCGTCGACCAGGCCATTCGCGACGGCAAGAAGGCCGTCGTCCTCGACCGGGGAACACTCGACAGCGCCGCGTACCTCCCCAACGGAATCCAGGACTTCCAGCGAATTTGCGGAGTCCGGGCGCACGACGAAGCCGCTCGTTACACCTGCGTGATCTGTATGAGCACGCCTCCGGAGGAGGTGTACGAGAGGATTCGAAGCAACAATCCGGCTCGCCGCGAGAGCTTCATGGATGCGGTCGCTCTCGGTCAGAGGATCGCCGCGGTCTGGAGCCCGTACGCGTTGCTCCGTCGCGCTGACCTCGACCTCTGGGACCAGAAGCTCGCACAGGCTCGAGGTTTCATCCTCGATAGCATCGAAGACTGAACACAAACCCCCGTCGAGCTCAGCTCGACGGGGGCTTTCGTTTACACGACTGCTGACGACTCGTGGTTCATCCCCAACTTTTTTTTGATCTCGTGCACCGCCTTTTTTGCATCGACGATTTCTTGCGTGCCGGCGTCCATGTCGAGCGCCGTGCCCACAACGTCGCCGACCGTATATG
>CAYGDS010000063.1:0-6520 GCA_964348595.1 uncultured Gammaproteobacteria bacterium
ACGTAGATCGGCTCGAAATCTTTTTCCACGTTCACGCCAAGCTGAGCCCACTTCTCCTTTTTATAGGTTTCAGGAATTTCGTCTGCCGATGACGGGAGATCACGAACATGCCCCATGGAGGCGATGACGGCGTAGTCAGATCCGAGGAATTTTCGAATCGTTTTTGCTTTCGTAGGAGATTCGACGATGACGAGATGTGAAGCCATAGTGATACGATATATCATGATGCGATCTGCTCGCGCAAACGGGATGGTGCAGAATTGCCAACGCGCGCCCATGCGCCGCCCCCAACATTTCTGATGCACCCTTTCAGTTCGAGGAGGGACAGGGCAGAGCAGATCTTTGCCGCATCCGTGCCATCGATACGAACGAGTTCATCTACATGACGTTGTGTGTCCAGGAGACCGAGAACACGGCTTTCTAATGGGTTTAAGGGCATGTCCTTCCGTACGTCGGCGGCGAGCTCGGGCCGGTCCAGTGACAGAGCATCTAACACGGATTGGGCATTGAGGCAAGGTTTGGCCCCCATGGCTATCAGTCGATGGCAGCCGGCGGAGCTCACAGAGAAGACCGAACCCGGAACCGCCAAGACCTCTCGTCCCTCGTCAATCGCAAGCTTTGCCGTGATGAGCGAACCGCTTTGTTCATGCGCTTCCACCACAACTGTTGCCAAGGTCATACCCGCGATGATTCTGTTGCGCATTGGAAAGTGGTGACGGAGCCCCGGTGTGCCCGGCGGGAACTCCGAGATGAGGCAACCTCCGGTAGCAAGCATACGCTCCGCGAGACGATAATGTTCGCGCGGGTAGATTGAAGCATCATCGATACCGGATCCGAGCACGGCGAGCGTCGGGTTGCCCGCCTTGAGCGCCGCTTCATGCGCGAGTCCATCGATGCCGAGCGCGAGACCAGAGACAATTCGCAAGCCCACGGAAACGAGGGGTGAGACCAGGTCGGACACACAACGTCGACCGTATGACGTGTACTTTCGCGAGCCGACGATCGCGACAGAAGGGATATCAGGTAACGCGCCTCTGATAAAAAGAACCTCGGGCGGATCAGCCGTCTCTTTCAGCAAGGGTGGATACTCAGGATCCTCGAGGCACAGCGTTCGTATACTCCTCGCGTCCAATGTTTTGGCTAATGTCTGAGGATCATGTGTCTCACGCCACTTGGAGAATTCGAGTGCAGATGCCTGGGAAACGCCGGCGTCCATCATCTCAGGCACGTCCGCGCCCCATGCGTTGGCATGATCACCTAAAAAGAGGCGCAATTTTCGAAGCGATCGTGAGCTGAAACCGGGGTAGTGAGCGAGCGCGGAAGCATGAATATTCATGCTTATACTCCGTTCCACGAATTCATGGTCTTTGTCAAGCCCTTGGTTATCCAATCGTAGATAGCCTCGCTGGACTTTTCCACAACAAGCTCGATCTGAGGTTCCTCGTTATCCCCAAATGCCTCGAGCACGTAGTCATCCTTTGCGATCGGTGGTTTTGGTCTACCGATCCCAATACGCAGTCGAGCAAATTGCTCTGTTCCGAGCTCATCGATGATCGAACGGACTCCGTTATGCCCCGCATCGCCGCCACCAGCGGCAAATTGGAGCTTTCCGACGGAGAAGTCCATCTCATCATGCACGACGAGGATCGAATCCACGGGAATTTTGTAAAACGTCGTGAGTGCACGCACAGACTCGCCGGATAGATTCATGAACGTCTGTGGGATAGCGAGTAAGATCTTTTCACCTTCGATTATGGTTTCGGCCATGGCAGCCTTGAATTTTTCATTTTTTTTGGGCGTGCCTGCGTCCAAATGTAAAGCCAAATGCTCAACAACGCGCCAACCGATGTTGTGGCGCGTATTCGAATACTGTTTACCGGGATTACCGAGGCCGATGACGAGTTTCATGAGTAGTACAATACTGGATTCCCGCCTTCGCGGGAATGACAGAACTTAGTACCGATGGCCACCGAGCTTCTGTCTACGCCACGTCTGGTGCACCTTACGCTCCTTTTCCTTGATTTTGCCTGCGACGGACTCCATGCCGGGACCGTGCACGTTGTGTTTCTTCAAGCTCTTTGAGACTGGCAGATGCTGCACGCGAGCGACGATCGGTGTGCCGACGAACCCAAATTTGGCGCGGAGACGTTTCTCGAAAAATTTAACCCAGCTCGGGTGCAAGTTGTCCTTCTCGCCGTGAACGGTGATCAAGAAGCGCGGCGGTGCGTGGCCGACTTGAGCAACGTCATACACGCGAGGGGATTTAGGGCCGTAACTCTGCAGCGGTTTCTTTGCGATGATGGTCGACTTGAGAAGCTTGTTGATCGCGTTGTAGTCGATGTGACGTACGCGCTCATCTTGAATCTCGATGGCCATGTCCAAGAGTCGCGTCATGCGTTGCTTCTCCTTTGCACTCACGAACACCATGGGCGCCCAGTCGAGGAACGCGAACAGTTGGCGGATAAGATCCTCGTGTTTTTTTGCCGTCCTCGTGTCCTTCTCGGGAATCAAGTCCCACTTATTTGCTACGAGGACAAGTCCTTTGTTACTTTCGTCCACGAGACCGGCGAGATGGCGATCTTGCATGGTGGGATCATGGCTTGCGTCAAACACCAGAAGCGCGACATCGGCTTCCTCGAGCGCTTTGCGATTCAGTTCGATCCCTTCCTCTTCCAATCCCTTAGTGACTTTCGCACGACGACGCATGCCAGCCGTGTCTATAAGGACAATGTCGCGGTCGTTATAACGCAAATACGTATCCTGCGGCTCGCGCGTCGTATGTGCGACAGGGGAGACGATGACACGCTCTTCGCCGAGCAAGGCATTCACGATCGAAGACTTACCTACGTTCGGTTGGCCGATGAGAACGATGCGCAGCGGTCTGATCTCAGTCTCGGGTACGGCAGGCTTTCCCTTCCGTTCAAGCTCTGCGTGGATGAGATCAAGAATATCGCCCGTTCCAAAACCCGTATTCGCGCTCAAGGCATGTGGCGCTCCAAGACCGAGACGATAAATCTCTGCATCTACGGCAGATGGGAGATGGGCGAGTGTGTCGATTTTGTTTACGGTGAGCCAAACATGTTTATTCAAACTCTTCGTGCGTTTTGCGAGAGCGAAATCATCAGCGACGATTCCTGTTTTGCCGTCGATGACAAAAAGGACGAGCTCTGCCTCACGGATGGCTTTCTCGGCTTGTAATTTAATATCAGCGCCAATCTGGGTCGCCTCCGTATCCATTCCGCCCGTGTCGATCAATTCAAATGCTGCGCCGTTCCATAGGACGAGTCCGTATCGGCGATCGCGCGTCGTGTGCGGCGCGGCGCTCACGAGCGCCTGGCCAGATTGCGTCAGTCGGTTCCACAATGTCGATTTGCCGACGTTGGTACGTCCGACGAGGGCAATCCTTGGGATCTTGGAGGTTCGTTCAATGGTCATATCGGGTCGTACGCCTTGTAACCAATTAACGATGTCAGATCCTAGATGTCAGATGTCAGAATTCCAGAACGATACATCTGACGACCTCGTACAGCTTCTGACATCTGAGTTCTGACATCTGACATCGTATGGCTTTAGTTCGCTGCAAGGACAGATTGTGCATTCTCCCCGAGAATGACGAAAAAGTCAATATCCCCGCTGGAGACGCGCTCGGTGACGAGACCGTCCGTGTAGACGAGTCGCTGACCACTCGTGGTGGTTGAAAGCTTGGTGAGTGAGAGATCCGCGTCGAGTGTTTTGCGTAGCTCGGCTAAGATATCGGCCTTTTTCCCGTCGGTAAGATCGTACACGACGGTGCGTTTATACGTCCGCTTCCCAGCATTCCCGATAGCCGCCGTATCGATACGAATATCGTCCAAACGATCGCTCGCGAGCGCCGCAAGCCCGGTGACGAAGGTTCCGTTGCGGATTTCCGCTTTCGCGAGCGCTGGCGGTGGCGCGTGATTTGTCGCGAACTCATCTGGTGTCTGGAATGGATTTTGGAGCAGCGCACGAATCGGCTCAACGTTTTTGCGACGAGGAAAGAGCATGTAGACGTCTCCCCAGTAACCCGTCTCGAGCACGCCACCTGGAGCGTCCGTGATAACGTGACTCGTTACACGATCAGAGGAAATCTCCTCCGCGAGCGGCGCGAAACGGATCGCGTCCCATGGAGTCAAGTCTGTTTGGATGTGGCTCGTGAGCGTCGTGTACAACTTCGCAAGCTTGCTCGGATCCGCGAGCGTCTTCAACGAAAGAAGTTTTTGGCGGATCGCAAGCATCACGATTTGCTGACGACGGCTGCGTGCGAAGTCTGAACCTTCGCCGTTCGAGCCATGTCGCGAGCGCACGAAGGTGAGTGCGGTCTCCCCATCCATCGTTTGCGTTCCTTTTTTGAAGGAGACTGTTGTGAAAAGATCTTCGGGCGCAGGGTACTCTTTGTCGACGAAGGAGCGCTCGACGGTGACTTCGATGCCACCAAGATTATTGATAAGCGAGGCAAACCCGCGGAAGTCGAGTCTGATCACGTGGTCGATTGGCACTTCAAAATAGCGCGAGAAGGCTTCGGCGGTGATCACAGCGCCGCGTCCGGGGTTGTCTTGCTCGGCATAGGCATGCACGGCATTGATTTTTTCGTAGCCGCCGGTCTCGAGCGGGAAGGCGAAGTCACGAGGAATCGAGACCATGCCAACTTTCTTTTCTTTTTGATCGATCGACGCGAACAGGATCGTGTCGGTAAGCAAGGAACCGTCGTGACCGGCGCCGCCGATGCCGAGAATGAGAATGTTCAGGTATTGATCATCCTTCTTCGTCGAGAGCCCGGTGGTTGGCCCGGGGGCCACGCCCATGGCGCGCCCAATGTCAGAAATGACAGGCAGGCGGCCGAATTCTGTCCACACGTTCGTCCCGCGGTTGACGGAACGATAGGATGCCGCGGCGCCGGCGGTCGCGAGAATGCCGATAGTCAACGCAAAAATGCACGCGAAAACGCGTGTTTTTCGACGTGCAGTGAGGTTCGGATCGCGATCAACAAAATTGACGGAGAGCATTGGTCAGGTCGTTACAGCAATTGACCTCGAGTCTAAACAAAAATGCGCTCCTTGTAAACCGTGATGTGGTATACTGTACATGACTATGCGCCACCACGGCGGTTCGATTTTTTCGAGTACAAAGACCAAGCACGTCCTGGGACCGTTCCTTGCATTCCTGATCGTCTTCCCAATCGTCGCGTCGCCGCTCATGAGTCACGCTCAGGAGCCAGGTTCACGCGCTGCCGATGCGGGTGCTGCTGTCGCAGATCTCCCTCCCGCTGGTGAAACTCCGACCGCGGAACGCACCGCTGTTGGCCCCGGCACCACCGGCGAGATTTGTAATTTGAGCGAGACGGGTTTCATTGACACAGCGATGTGTCTCATCTTTCTTGGCATTTATCATTTTCTTGAACTCGTCGCCTGGCTTCTCGGTCGGCTCATATTGATGGTGACCGAAGTCCTGCTTGCTTTCGCCTCCTACAACAGTTTCGGAAGTTCTCCCGTCGTCACTACGGGTTGGGTCTTGGTCCGCGACGTGGTGAACATGTTTTTCATCATGGTCATCCTTACATCTGCGTTTTCGACGATCATTGGGTACTGGGATGATTTCAACTATAAAAAAGTTTTACCGAAACTGCTCGTCATGGCGGTGCTCGTTAACTTTTCGAAGACCTTGATACTTCTGTTGATCGACCTCTCGCAGGTCGTGATGCTTACGTTCGTCAATGCATTCCGCGCTGCTGGTGCGGGAAACTTTTCGAGAGCGTTAGGGTTGGATCAAATGTTACAGCTCGCGCCTCCTGTACCAGAGGGGGGCGGTGGTGGAGTTGGTGAGGTCGAGGGTTTGAATCGTGACCCGAACAATATCACCGACCTCACAAACATCATCCTCGCGATGATGTTGGCCGTGTTCATGCTATCGATCGCACTTGCGGTTATCATCATCCTGGCGGTGTATCTTCTCTTCCGTATCATTGGACTTTGGATCGCGCTCATCTTTTCTCCAATCGCCTTCTTCGCCACCGCCCTGCCTGATCGTTTGAAGAAGGGCCTGGATTCGTTCACGGGAAAATATTGGCAGAGACTGAGCTCGATGCTCACTGGAGGGCCAGTGATCGCATTCTTTTTATGGCTCACCCTCGCGACGGTTCAGGAAAATGCTGCGGCAGGAGGAGCGGGCTTGGCTCCGGCGCTCAATCTGGGAACGGGCGGTGACACGCCCTTCTTGGTGAATAGCGGCATCGGAAATAGTAACGCCATCGCCTCGTTTGCCGTCGGTATCTCGCTGATGCTTATGGGCCTTGAGGCAGCCGTGAGCTCGGCGTCGGCGGTTTCAAGTACGCTTGGCAAGTTCGCAGGTCAGGTCCAAGGGGCGGGCTTTGGACTTGGGCGCTTGGCGGCATTGTCCCCTCTGTTGCTTGGGGCGGCGGGAGCACGTGGGGCCGCGCGTGGCATTGACCGACGTTATGATGTTACCGGTAGAGCCGCGAGACTTGCCTTGCAGGCCCCTGTGG
>CAYGDS010000064.1:0-6496 GCA_964348595.1 uncultured Gammaproteobacteria bacterium
CTCGCCGAGCGCGACATGCGCTTCTGTGATCGGGAGTCCGATTTGGCGCTCGGCGGCACCATGATGCAGGTCGCACCGTCCAAAGGCGTGGTGGGCGTTTCTCGCCCGGATGGCGAGATTCGCGAGGAGGACGCGCGACGCGTGCTCGAATCTGCGCGTTCCGTCGTCAATCCTGCCAACTACGAGATCCTGCATACGCTCGCTACGCGATTCACCGTCGATGGCCAACCGGGCATTAAGGACCCCGTAGGGATGCAAGGGATTCGTCTCGAGGCCGACGTGTTTATCGTCCAAGGGCTCTCGAGTCATGTTCGCAATCTCGCGAAGGCGGTCGTCCGCACAAACCTCGAGGTTTCAAGCCTGGTCTATGCCCCCATTGCGACAGCGGAAGCCGTACTGACGGCGCGCCAACGTGAGCTCGGTGCCGTTCTTGTGAACATCGGCGCCTCTACCACCTCTCTTGCCGTATACGAAGAAGGGGATTTGCTCCACTCGGTCGTGCTGCCCATCGGTTCGGACCACGTCACGAGCGATATCGCCATCGGCCTGCGTACCTCACTCGACGTCGCCGAGCAGTGCAAGCGTCACTTTGTAAGCGCGGTGCCGGACGCGGTGAGCCGCGAGGAAATGATCGATCTCTTCGATCTTGGCGCACCCGAGCACGAGATGGTCGCGCCGCGTTATATGTCGGACATCGCCTTTGCGCGCGTAGAAGAAATCTACGAAAAAGTGGAAGCGGAGCTCGCCAAGATAGAACGGAGCGGGCTCCTTCCTGCCGGTGCCGTGCTTGCCGGAGGCGGAGCCAAACTGCATGGCATGGCCGATGTGGGCAAGGCGACGTTGCGGCTCCCCGTCAGCGTCTCCGGCGTTCCGAATCTTGCGTCACCGATTGCAGAAACGGGATCCGATCCTGCGTTTGCAACGGCAGTAGGCGCCATGCTTTGGGGATACGAAAGCGAACGCGGAGAGCACGCTGGAGGCATGGGCGGCGGATCGCCACTCGGGAAAAGATTTCTATCACCACTAGGGAAAATCTTTAAGTCGTTTATCCCATAGCCATAAATCCATAATACATACCCGATGTCAGATGTCAGAACTCAGATGTCAGAAGTGACGATTTACAGATTCTGACATCTGGCATCTGACTTCTGACATCGTGGGTCATGGGCCTTATTTCGTACGACCGGGCGACCGGGCGACCAGGCGTGATGAGTAGTATTGACATCGTTTGACCCCTGGGTACCCGAGGGGTAAGTTTGGAGTATCCAATGAATCATTTTGTGGCTGTTTAGAGCCATCAATGTATATCTGACGTACTCAAACATATGGCTGAGATCAAACCGGATATTGAAACCTTTGCGAAGATAAAGGTTGTTGGCGTAGGTGGTTCTGGCGGAGCGTCGGCGAACCGCATGATCACCTCAAAAATTCGTGGCGTGGAGTTTATCGCCATGAACACGGACGTGCAGGCCCTGCACCACTCTTTGGCATCGCATAAGTTACACATCGGCAAGTCCGTCACGCGTGGACTCGGTGCCGGCATGGATCCCGAGATCGGTCTCAAGGCGGCAGAGGAAAGTCAAAACGAAATACGTGAAGCGCTCAAAGGCAGCGACATGGTGTTCGTCACCTGCGGCCTTGGCGGCGGAACAGGTTCCGGAGCCGCTCCGTACATTGCCTCCATCGCCAAGGAGCTTGGTGCGCTCACGGTCGCTGTCGTTACTCGCCCGTTTGCCTTTGAAGGAGCACAGCGTAAAGCGATCGCCGACGGCGCCTACGACAAAATGGCTGAACAGGTCGACACCATCATCACCATCCCGAACGATCGCATCCTCCAAATCATCGATCGCAAAACCTCACTCGTTGATGCGTTCGAGATCGTGGATGACGTGCTGCGTCAGGGCGTCCAAGGTATCTCCGAATTGATCACGGTCCCGGGTCTCATCAACGTAGACTTTGCAGACGTACGCGCCATCATGGCCGATCGCGGGAGCGCTCTCATGGGCATTGGTCGCGGACACGGAGACAATCGCGCCGCAGATGCCGCCAAAGCAGCGATCGCCTCACCCTTGCTTGAGGTCTCCATCGACGGGGCAAAAGGCATCCTCTTTACGATTACCGGCGGATCGAATCTCGGTATGTACGAGGTATCTGAAGCTGCAAAGGTTATCACCGAATCCGCTGATCCAAGCGCAAAAGTCATTTTCGGTGCGATCATCGATGAAGCCATGAAGGACGAGGTGAAAGTCACCGTTGTTGCCACGGGGTTCGATGGACGGCTCGGTATGAAGAAGTCCGCCTTCGCCTCCGGAGCTCTTCGCTCCCCAGTTGTGAACCCAGCGCCAGCGGCAAAGCCAACCTATACTCCTGAGCCGCTCGAGCGTCTCTCCATCAAGCCCAAAATGCCTGGCGTGTTTGCTGCGCGTCCGGTGGCCCCACGCGAGGAGGCGCCTGCCGTTGAGCCCGTACCCGTCGCCGAGCAGCAACCCCAGGTCGAACTGTCCAGGCCCGTCACGATGCCTGCGCCAGCCGTACTGCAACCGCACGTCGCCCCACCACAGTACGCTGCCATGAACCCGCGACCGACCCCTATGCCGCCCTCGATCGTCCCGAAAAAAGCCTCCGAAGAAGACGCGCTTGATATCCCGGCATTTATTAGAAAGAAAATGATGTAAGATGTCAGAACCGAGATGTCAGAAGTCGTCCATTACCAAAATCTGACATCTGACATCAGAGATCTGACATCGTATTATGAACTGTCCCGTCTGCGGCCACCAAGATACGCGTGTCGTAGACACACGTCTTTCTCCTGATGGCACAACGGTGCGTCGTCGCCGCGAATGCGATGCGTGCGGGTATCGTTTTTCTACGTTTGAAGAAATCGAGCTCCTCGATCTACGCGTGGTGAAGCGTGACGGTTCGCGAGAAATGTACGAGCGAGAAAAGCTCGAACGGGGTTTGCGCCGCGCGCTCGAGAAGCGGTCGCATACGGAGTCCGATGTGCGCGGTCTCGTGCACGCCATCGAGCGCGGGATCATGGAACTCAAGTCAAACGAAGTCCGCTCTTCGGACATCGGCTCGATTGTTATGCAGAAACTCAAAGATTTTGATCAAGTCGCCTACATTCGTTTTGCCTCTGTCTACCGCAGTTTTGAAGACGTGAAAACCTTTCAAGATGAGATCCGGCGCCTCGACGGAGCGTCGCGCAAGTCCCGCAAGCCGCCGAAGCGTACCTGATACCCGCGTGGGTGGTATAATCCCATCAGGCCCAGATGTCAGAACCCAGATGTCAGATGTCAGAAGTGAGGTCTTTCATCTTTCGTCTTTCATCTTTCATCTTTCGTCTTTCGTCTTTCGTCTTTCGTCTTTCGTCTTTCGTTATGATGGACCTCTCCAAACGCACTCGCATTGTCTGCACCCTAGGGCCCTCGGCACACACCGCGGAGACGCTTGAGGCGCTTGTTGCCGCCGGCATGAACGTGTGTCGACTAAACTTTTCGCACGGAACCCACGAGGATCACGCGAAGCTCATCAAGCTTGTGCGTGAGACCGAACAAAAGACAGGCGAGCCACTCACGATCCTTCAAGATCTCCAGGGACCAAAAATCCGCGTGGGTGAGATGCCGGAGTCGGGTATCGAGCTGAAAAAGGGGGAGACGATCATCTTCACATCAGGGAAGCCTGCGTTGCCGAAGAAGGTTTCCGTCTCGTATCCCTCCTTGCATCAGGACGTGCGTGTCGGTCAGAAGCTCTTGCTGGACGACGGGCTCCTCTCCGTCGAAGTGACAAAGATCGAGGGTGAGGACGTCGTGTGTACCATCACGCAAGGAGGCATGCTCAAGTCACACAAGGGGCTGAACCTTCCGGAAACAGAAACCAAAGTCTCGGCGATCAGCGATAAAGACAAAGACGATCTCCGCTTTGGTGTGGGCGCGGGCGTGGATTGGATCGCGCTCTCCTTTGTGCGTTCCGCCGAGGACATTCGAGAACTTCGTCGACTCATCAAGCAAGCAGGAGGGGAGGGGAGGTCGCCACGCGTCTTGGCTAAAATCGAGAAACCGCAGGCCATTGAGCATTTTGATGAGATTCTCACAGAAGTCGACGGCATCATGGTTGCGCGGGGCGATCTCGGCATCGAAATGCCAGCGGAACAGGTGCCCGTCTTGCAAAAGGACATGATCGCCAAATGCCTGCAAGTCAAGAAGCCCGTCATCGTCGCAACACAAATGCTCGACTCTATGATCCGAAATCCGCGTCCGACGCGAGCAGAGGTGTCCGACATCGCCAATGCCGTCATCGATCACGCAGACGCAACTATGCTTTCGGGCGAGACGGCAAGCGGTTCGTTTCCGATCGAAGCCGTGGCAGTCATGGCTGCTACCATCCGTGAGGCGGAAAAGAGCAAATACGACGACGTTTCCGTTCGTCTCGATCTGACCGACCCTGAGCGGGAAACCAACGTCGGAACCCTCCTCGTGAAGGGCATGGATGAGGCCAAGGCCGTCGTCGTGGTCTCGCTGACCGGTGCATCCGTCTCTCTCGTTGCGTCCTACCGACCCGAAAAGCCCATCATTGCTATCGTTCCAGACGAGCGATTGTGTCATCAATTAAATCTCACCTGGGGCGTGCGGCCGTTGGTGGCTTCCGGAGCCTCATCAGAGAAAAAACTTATGACGGAAGGACTCGCGGCTGCCGTGAAGACCGGTCTCTTGAGCGAAGGCGACCCCATCGTCCTTTTCGTCGGCGAGCCGCTCGGCGACACAGGACACGTGGAGCTTGCGGAGATACGGAGGGTCTAGTACCATCATCCTCCGGGACCTTTCACAGGAGGTGAGTGAAGAGCTCCGATCAGCAACAGCCATGGGACGAGTTCCTGAACCCCAACGGGGAGCCGCTCGACCAGAGCCAATCCGAGTGGGTCATCCTGTTCGCGCAGGGCGACAAGGGCGGGACGGTCACATGGTGGAAGACGCTCTACAAGCTCGTCTGCATCCCCAAGTACGAGACCACGGTCACGCAAGTCCTCAACGGCTTCGTGAACCTGTGCCTACACACGGTTGCGCCCGACACGGTCGGATTCCAGCTCGAGGCCTTCTCCCATTTCGTGCCACGCATATGGGAGATGCTCGGCAGGGGACTCGACGCGCGCGTCTCGCTTGGGGAGATCCTGCTCTACTATGAGGGGATCGTGCTCGGCGCCTCGGCCAAGGATCGCGAGATCGACACCCAGTTCCAGCTCGACAAGA
This sequence comes from uncultured Gammaproteobacteria bacterium, assembly GCA_964348595.1. GTDB lineage: Bacteria > Patescibacteriota > Patescibacteriia > 2-12-FULL-60-25 > 2-12-FULL-60-25 > CAYGDS01. Next base: position 5,247 of record CAYGDS010000064.1, read on the forward strand.
TGCGCGAGCTGCGCGACCTCTTCGGCCACGTCACCATCCTCCAGCCCGAGCATGCGCGTACGATCGCGTTGTGACTCTCCTCCCCGCCAGACCACGGAGCGGGTTTTCTTATCTCAACAGACTCTCCTTTTTTTCTCAACAAGAGTGGGACAGAAATTGAGCCGCTCAAGCGTTTTCAATATAAAATCTTTGCCGTATTTTTTCCCGTAATCGATAGGATTTTTGGTACCTACCACGCTCCGCAACAAAATGAATTCCCACGGACGGGTTTGACCGATATGTCGTCGCAATTTCGATGAAGAAGGCCCTGCTCGGACCCTTTTACATGGGGGAAGCGTCCTTGATGCTATCGATCCAAAAGCGCAATAGACATTCCGATTAGGATATGTTTATATTCCGCACAGCTCAAAGGAGGAGCGGCTATGCAAAGAGTTCGAATCCGGATCGTCAAAGTTCCTGCCGGACAAGCGCCACTCTGGGTGCGTGAGGCTTGGGTGGGGGTCGAAATCCCCCTCGTCGAAACGGAGCAGGCTGTGTCCGGCCAGCAGGTGGGTGCGCTCGGCGGAGCTGCTTCGCCCGAGAACCTTCAGGGTTACGAAGTCCATGGCTCGGCCGCGCTGACTGCCTTGTGTAAAGCAGGGAAGAGCGAGGCTGCGGACTGGTGGAGGATGCACAGTGCACTCGGAGGAGGGCATCTCGTGTTCGGCAAACAATTCTGCGAGCTGGTGTAGTACATTCTAAACCAAAGTTCGACTGACTCTCCAACCCCCGCTCGACACTTCGTTCGGGGGTTCTGCGTTAATGGAAAAGCAAAAACTTTACAAAACAAGACATCGTCTCAGTCAAGATGGTCTCGCTGCGTAACGAAAATTTGATGTAACGAGAAAACAACAATCGGCCTCATTCTTGGTTGTAAACCGATAATTTTCATACCATTCTTTTCGTTCCTTAATGCTTGAGGCATCAAAGAATCTAATCAGCCCGGCTGGTATCCATCGATCTTCATCCTGAATGGCACTGGGAATAATTTGTATCTGCATACATTAAGATGTTTCTGGATTACAGCATATCCTAATAACGAAGAAATGACAAAACCGCCCCTTCGGGCGGCTTTGCTGGTCACAATCGTACCGCACGTATACCGCACAAACCGAGGCATGTGCGTTGAACGATACGAGATTGTTATGGCGGGTCGGAAGGGATTCGAACCCTCGATCTTCTCCGTGACAGGGAGACGTGTTAACCGGGCT
>CAYGDS010000065.1:0-6281 GCA_964348595.1 uncultured Gammaproteobacteria bacterium
CGCGAGGAGCTCCTCGTCGTCCGGGCAGCATCCGAAGATGGCCTCGAAGGCGGCTTCCTCACGCGCGACCGCTGCTTCCTGTTCCTGATGGTGGACAGGAACTCGCGCGACGCGCTTGAGCGTGAGATCGTAGACGGACCGCGAGAACATGGACCGGAGCCACCAAGCGGCGTATGTCGAGAACCGATACCCCTTCTCCGGCTTGTACTTTTCCAACGTCCGGACGAGTCCGAAGACGCCTTCTTGGACAAGATCCACGTACTCAACGCCGCGACCCGTATACACCGACGCCACCTTGAAGACGAGCTTCATGTTCGCGAGGATGAGCGGGTTGCGCAACCCATCGCGCTCGACTCGCGCACACTCGAGCGCCTCGACAAGGTCCACGGGAACAGGGTGTCCGTGGCCGACGAGGCTCTTGAACGACTTTTCCATGCCACTGAACTTCCGTTCCGCGTCGCGGAAGAGGTGGAAGCGGCGCAAGAACTCGTCATGACTCAAGAGCTCGTAGGCGGGATGTACGCGATACGTCGCCCAGTCAGTGCGTTCGTTGAGATCGAGCCTGCCTTTTCGAAAGAACACCGTGCTGCTGGTTTTCCCAGCCATGGGACCTCCTTCACAACCAGAGCTAGCGTATCCATAGAATAAGCAAACGGTCAAACGAAAAAGCCCCGATCACTTGGTGTGTCGGGGCGAGGCGGCACCGCCGAAGCCGTAGTTCCGGTTCAGAGTCTGCCGATGACGCTCTTCTTCTGCTTCGAATTCACCAATCGCGTTACGACGCTCACAGGGCGAGCAAAGAATCGGTTCGAGCGGTTCGGGCGCGGGACCCACGTGCTCGCTGGGGAGCGGTACATCTGACGCAAGCCCGAGCCGCTCACGAAGCTCGGCTTCGTGCTTTGCACGCTGCTCTGCGAGTCTCTTGAGTTTTTTCTCGCGCTCGAAGTAGCGCTTGCGCTTCGCGATCGAAAGGATCGTCTTGCAACCTGGGTGTTCGCAACGAACTGACGGTGGGTCGGGTTTGTTGTCACCGTCTCCCCACACTCCGTCGATCGCTGCGGGGAGTCCACCGGTCGTCGTGAGACCGCGGTTTCTGCTTCCTGTCATGCGCACCCCCGTAGAAGGACCTGTTGCATTCATACAGGGTTTGGACTTTCCCGTCAAGACGAAACCCCCGGCATACGCCGGGGGTTTCTCTCGAACGATCTGCGCCGGACTACGGGAGCCGGAGACACCCGAGGTTGGTCGTGCAGTTGTCGAAGTTGTTGTTCACTGAGTCGAGCGCTTCCACGAGCTCGGAGAGCGTCGCGGAGACGGGGGCTGTGAGCGAACAGTCGGGTGCATTCACCGCAATGGTGCACGATGGAATGCTCGCGCCTGAACATCCTGCGGATCCGCTCGTCGCTTTATCCGCCACACAGACGAGCTGCTTGACCGTCAAGCCCTGTAAGGCGGGGGCGATGGCGAACTCCTCACAAGCCTGGAGCTTGAGATTCGCAAGCTTTTCTGCGCTAGCCTTTGTGAAGAGACCGGCCTCATCACGAACGATGTTCAATGTAGTCGCGAGGAGTTGTGCGTCGAGGACACCGGATGATGTGTCGGCCGGATTCAAGAGATCTAAGGTGAGCGTTCCCGCTGGCGTTCCATTCGGTAGATATCCCTCCACGGCCGCGCCGGATGTCCACAGGGCTCGGTAGCCGTCGATTGTGCCAAGTGGTCCGAGGAGATCACCGATCATGATGCCGGCTGGGCTCCCGATCCCGAAGGCGCTGCCGAAGCTTGCGACCAACATCGCGTATTTGGTGTCACGTGTGCTCGCGCAGAATCCGCCTGGCCCTGGTTGGCCCCAGCATCCCTGCGTAGCAGAGCAGAAGTCACCGACGCTGATTTCGCCTCCCTGCTCTCGACAAATGACCTCGATCGCCGCGCTCGCAGGTGACCCTTCGATCATTTCGTTGCGTCCGTCGTTGCAGAATAGGTTCGCCGTGTTCACGATGTCGGTAGAGCAGGCGGAATTCCCGCACTTCGCCGTTCCGGACACTTCCTCGGTATCCATCGTGCCCGCTCCTTGCTTGGTGATGATGGTGTCGAGCGAATTCGACGTAGCGGTTGCGCACGATGAGTTGAGACTCGATGCGCCCGCGTCGGTCTTATGCACACTTGCACAGACCGGCATGATCTCTGGGACGAGGAACGATGCGCGCTGGGCAACCGTGCGAATGTTGTTTGTTTCACTTTCATTGATCTTACAGCTCGTCAGATCATCTCCGTCGATGGCACCGCTGCAGTTGACGTCAGCCGTGCAAGAAGTGGTCTCTGGGCTATTGCCGCGGGCACCAGCCCCGGCAAACGTCGAGAGGAGCTCGATGCGAGCGTGATCACCCGTCGTGAGGCCGACGTCGTCGAGATTGAATGTCGCGGTGAAATTCAATGTAACCGCGCCGGAACAGTCCGTGGACGGAGGAATCGGCACGTTGCTCAAGTAGGCCGTGACGTCATTGCCATCCATGTCCGTAAGTTTGAGTGTCGCGTCTGACGCGTTTTGATACGTTCCGAAACACGTGAGGCCGCCCTCAATGCCTTGTCCGTCGCGACATGCTGCGTCCTTCGCAGCAACCGCAGACGCGATCGTGGCGAATTGTTCTCCGCCGGATTTCGTTTGCAAGTTCACGACCACGCTCGAGAGAACGGGCGTTTGCTCGCCGCTGTTGGTGACGATCAGTTGACCGGTCGCCACGAGAACATTTTTCGTCGGTCCTTCCGTCACCTTTACGTTGTACAGAATCGGATCGCCGGATGGATCTTCGAGCGGGGAAGTGGTCACGGCCGACTTCTCGATCTTCCATGAGGTTTGCGCTTCGGCGGCAAGTTTGGAAACGGCCGTCTGACACCCGGGCGTGTCGAGATCGAGACTGGCTTGGCTGAGTTTCGGACAAAGGGATGCTTCACTTGAACCGGTTGGTCTCGCGGCCTGTGTGTAGGTCGCAAGAGCAACGGCAACGGCGCTCATCCCTCCGACCGCATACAGGAGGTGCTTATGGGTAAAGTTCATAAAAAAACAGAGTGGGTAAAACTGAACGCTATTATACTACGGATTCTTGCGACGGCTCCGCGCGCTCCGTCAGACTGTGGATAAGGGCTTTACGGTGGCAGGAGATCTGCCTCGACGCTGCTCGTGCGAGAAGACACATCTCGTAGATCAAAATCTACTGCCTGAGCGATCGCATCGCCCCATGTATACGCCGACAACAACGAAACCGGCACATCTAATACGAGTGTCTGCCACCTTGGTCCGTAGAGTGCGGTAGCGACAGCCTCGTTCGTTATGGGCCGCAGGACGCCCCCTGGCGCCACCGCGTACACGGTAGGGTCCGATTCGGTTTTGATCATGCGCGTGCCAGGCCGGACACGCACCAGCCCACCGATGGGAAACGTGGCCAAGGTTTCAGACGGAAGGGTTAGTACGAGCGAGAAGTCGGTAAACCACGTGCGGTACACCTGTTCGTTTGGAAATACGTAGCGCCTGCCATCATGTGCAATATAATATATTGCCGTGTCGAATGACGTCGTCGGATCTCCATCATCGGGAAGTTTTACCAGATGTCCCGAGATGGCAGGCGTGACGACGATCGTATGCGTGTTCGGGTCGTAGTACCGATCGAACGCGCTCGCTGCACTGATCGCGAAGCGATACTCCTTCGCGATGTCTTGATCCGAATTGACAATGTGCACGACACTCGTGCGGTTTTGGTCAGGGTCCCAATACAAGTTCGGCCATCCGTCTCGATCGAGATCCAAAAAATGATCGAGACGCCCGTCTCCATCTCCATCAATCGTGAGCGAGAGCGTCGTGGATACATCTGGGTCGATGAAATACTCGAAACCGTTCTCGGAATTTCGATCGATATCCTCGGCACGCTCGGCCCGCGGATCTCCATCCACATCACGCAGGACAGCAGAAAATGCCGTCACATCCGCTGATGGAGCTGGACCGGTGATCGCTTGTGCGGAGGAGGATCCGATCACGATCGGTTGGTTTTCAGATGTAATACCTGGCGACGTCACCGAGTCTTGCTCCTGGCTAGACGAGCCATTGCCTCCCGTTTGGGCCTGAGTGGGACATGAAACGTTGCCGATCGGCACAGATGTCGATGCCGTTGTGGTCACGTTGACGTTTACGATTGGAGATCCGCTCGCAAGCGTCGTAAAGGTACCAGACGTATCGACGCGCTGCGCGATCTCCATGGTCGTCGACCCTGCTCCAAATGGAACGGTGACCCCGCTTGCTCCCCCACTTGCTCCGTAGATAAATTCCACCGCTCCCGGACACGCGAGTCCGAAAAATTGTGCTTCAGCCGTCGAGCTCGTAAACGCCAGAGATGCGGGCCCTAGAGAAAGTGTGTCAATGTAGTAGCTGTACGCGGTATCCGCCGGAAACTGGAATCCGTAGCTTAGCACCGCATCGCGCGCCGTGATGGGCTGTGTGGGCATGTCGACAATGACATAGGACCACGCATTCGCTCCGATCGCGGGGAGTGCAATGGAGAATGACGACGCATCGTCGGGGAGATGCTCACTCTCGGATATGATGAATGTGAGCCCGCCGGTTGCGAAGGCCCGCTCCGTATAGATCCAGAAACCTGCGCGGAGCACGGACGACCAATCCTGGCTTGATGCGTAATTGTAATAGGCGCGACCTGCATCGGCGCTCGGCACGTGTACAGACGTTCGGACGCTCGCGCTACCCGCTTTCTTTACGGAGGTATCGGCAATCGTGCTGAAAAATAATGAGTTATCAAGCCACCCACTCCCGCTGTCCATTGTGTGCTCGACGCTCGCGAGCATCGCCGTCGCGCTCACCGTCGTATAGCCAGGGAGGCCGAGAGTTCCTTGCGGAGAAGACCAGCCCGACGGCGCAGTGAACCGAAGGCCTCCGTCAGGCAGCGCCTCGACGGCTTGGTATTCGATCGTGAAGGTGTTTCCCGCCGTGTTTTCGACAACGACGTTGGGAGAAATCGCGGCAACCCCGGACCCGTTCGCCGCACGTACCGCCGGAGCGAGTGCGATGAAAAACGTGAGCACGACGACGATGGATCTAAAAAACATAGGCGCTGCCATACGCACATTCTAACACAACGCAAACATCCCGCGTTGGCGGGATGTGAGCGGTACAAGCGTGTATGAGGTTAGAACCCATTCACTAGTTTTGTAAGTTTTCTTTCAAAGTCTTTGCCCGTATCAACGACCATGAAACCATATTTTTTAGCCTGTTCAGTGATATAGCGACTTTTCATCTCCACCATGCGAGCTGCTCTTTCCACTAAGTCCGTATTTGTAAGCGCCTCTTTAAGCCAGTCATGTTCGGACTTGTTTCGAGGAAAACCTTCTTTGATCTCCGCTAAATCCTCCTTCACTAAGTAAACGAGTCGGATCTGCTTCCAATAAGCTGTCTCGACTAATTCCTGGACTAATTCTGGCATTAATTGCACTCCCTCAATAATGTACTCTTGCCCACCCTTGATGAGATGCTCGATTATTGAGCGAACACCTGGCCATAGCGTTTTAGATTCCAATATCTCAGACTCTAGTAGCTCCTTTGGCGTACTCGTTTCTAACCGTATATTGTCATCAGGTAGCTTGTTTTTTATTTGATCCTGTGGAATATAGGCAACCACACCTGAACGAAAGACATCGATGGACATCCATGGAACATGCTTTTTTGTTGCTAGGGCCCTAGAAAGCAGAGTCTTTCCGCACCGAGGCGCACCACCAATGAGATAAATCATACAAAAAAGCCTAACACAAAAACCGTCTTGCGCCGATTCTTTCGTCTTGCAATCTTCGTGGAAGAGGTTAGGATTTTCTCGCATCTCGAACCGACACAAGCCAATCATTAAAGGCCTTCAAGAAAAATCGAAAAAAATCTATTCCTCTAACTCAAGAAACTCGCTTACTACAGAAAACCCGACCCTTGTTGGGTCGAGTCTTCCATGGTGCGCCCCAGTCGATTCGAACCCGCCGGCAGCTCGTTTCACTCACAGCCTGGCGGGCAAGCGTCAGATAAAAAAAGATCCCCCGCTTAGGGAATCTTCTTGTGGTGCATCCGAGACGATTCGAACGTCTGACCCCTTCCTTCGGAGGGAAGTGCTCTATCCAGCTGAGCTACGGATGCATGATCGATTGTCTCAACCTCGCTCGAACCCGCCTGACTGTGAGCGTAGCGAACTGTCGGCGGGTATCCAGCTGAGCTACGGGCGCGAGCGAGCGGATCGTAACCTAGC
>CAYGDS010000066.1:0-6163 GCA_964348595.1 uncultured Gammaproteobacteria bacterium
TACCGTGTGCCTGCGGAGCGTCACCTCACCCCCGGCGAACGCGCCGAGGAGATGGTCCGCCGCCTCGACGGAACCACGGTGACCGAGACGGTCCCCGCGCCCGCCGAGATGGGGAGCTGGCTCATCGAGTACTCCGACCTCATGAATGAGGAGAACAAGCCGAGCTATGAGCAGCTCCAGCAGCTCATCGGTGCTGTCGGTCGTACGCTCACGCGCGCGAGCGCGGCGGCTGGCACTGGCTCCACGACGACCGCGCCCAGCGCGGTGCATGACATGGACTTCACCATCGGGGACTCGACGGCAGGCGGAGCTCCTCCGGAGTCCGCCGCCATGCCCTCCGACGAACCGGGTTCGCACTTGACGGGCGCAACCACGGAACCTTCTCCTCTCCCGTCCACCACCCCCGCGGCCGCCACGCCGTCCGGGTCGGATCCTTTCTACTGGTTGTGGCTCCTCCTCGCGCTCTCGTCCGGCGCGTTGAGCATGCACTTTTTCATGGACCTCCTCGTGTGGCCCCGCCGACGCCGCACGATCGAACAGAAAGAAGGTTTCCGGCAGCAGGATCTTGTCCTCAAGCTCCAGGGCAAGATCGACGAGTTCATGGGAGTCTGGAATGCTCGGATGGGGAACATTGCGTTCTCCCCGAAGGCATTCGGTGTGCTCTTCGATGAGTACGAGAAGGCTGGGAAGAAGATCGAGGCGCTCCAGAAGGAACTCTCCGATCTCAAGGCCAAGCCGGCCCCTGCGCCCGTCGTCCAGACCAAGGTCGAGGTGAAGCACGTTCCTGTCGCTGATCCCGAAACGACGAAGCGTGTGCTCGATCTCGAGCGTCAACTCCGCGAGGCGATCGTGGCCAAGGAGGCTGCCGAGTCGATCCAGCTGCAGAGGCAGAGCATGGATGCGAAAGAGATCAAGGAGAGCATCAGGCTCGGTCACGAGCTCGAGGAGAGCAAGGCGGAACGGGTCGTGGAGAAGACGGATCTCGAGCGTCGCCTACAAGAGGCGAGGGACGAGGCCGATCAGCACGGTAACGTCATCACGATCTGTGAGGAGCTGCTCACGCAGTTCCATACGGAGGGGATGGCGCACATCGACGCGAGGATCGAACAGACGCTCGGCATGCTCTACAGGGAGCCGCCGGATCAGGATCTCGTCCTCGCGAGCGTCGAGCAGCTCAAGGCGTTGTTCGAGATCGTGCGTGATGGCGTCTACGCCGAGCTCATGAAGCTCGTCGCGCCCGCGCTCGTGCTCGTGCCGGCGGGTGGTCCGCGGGAACTCGAGAACGAGCCTACGGTGCACCGCGTCATTCCGGGATTCGGGGGAGCTCCTCCCGCCGAGGATGGCGGTTTGCCCTCGCTTGCACCCACGGACACGATGCCCGGTGTCGCTGCGCCCACGCGCGATGCGCCCAATGCAGAAGGCCTGTCGCGGCGCGAACGGAAGCGGCGGAAGAAGGACGCCCAGAACGTCCAGCCCCGTCGTCCGACGCAGCCGTTCCTCGGTGGCAACGGTCAGTTGGAAGGCGCAAAGCCCATCACCGACGAGGAGGCGGCCGCTCTGGCCCCGCCGAAGGTGCCGAGCGTCGATCCTTCTTCCGGCAACGGAACTGGCGAAGAGCCGGAACCGTCGACCCATGTCCGCGCCACCGGCGGACCTGGCTCACACGATTTGTTCGGTGATAGCGGAGAGTCCGGGGACACCGGCACCATCCGTAAGGCAGGTGAGAGCTGATCAGCTCACCCCCACATTGTTCTTTGATCCGCATGAACTGGCCCCGTATCCACTGTGGTACGGGGCCTTGACGTTTTCATAGATTATTGTCCAAATAGGAGTGGGTCTTTCACATCTAGAGGAGTATCCATGATCGGTTTCACGATGAGGTTCGGCCGTTTCCTCGCGGCCACAGCCCTGGCCGCTTTCCTGTCGACTCCAACAGCCGCGACGGCTCAGGACGAGGCCATGTTCCAAGGCCTCGGACCCGATCCGTCGGGCGAGTACTGGATGTTCCACATCGGGAGCGGAGCGCGTATGCGCGACTTCCTGCCCGCGTTCGGGTACTTCCACTGGGACGCGCCGACGCCGACCATGGAGTCGATCAGTGAGGCCAATCCCGGCCGCCTGTGCTTTGCCTGCTACGACCGAGGAACGGACGAAGGTCCACGCGTGTCCCGCCGTCGCGAGTTCTACGACGCGTGCACGGCACATCGTTCGATCTGGTTCATCGCCGGAGAGACGATTCGTGTGCCGCTCGTTCCCGATCCTGGCGTGGTTCGCGAGCCCGAGGTTCGCGTCGTCCCCGATCCCGCGGACCGAGCGCGCATCAATGAGCTCGAGACGCAGGTCGAATCGCTCGAGAGCGAGATCTCCATCCTCGCTACCTCCGACGAGCGGGCGCATGCCGACCTGATCAGCGCGAGCGAGACCGAGACGGCGCTCGACCGTCGCATCGAAGAGCTCGAGGCCGAGGCAAGTGGGGCGTCGACGATGGCCTTTGTGGTCATCACGATCCTCCTCCCACTCGTAGCCCTCCTCGCCTTCTTCCTCTTCCGCCACAGGCGGGACTTCACGAACATCATGCGTCGTGTGCGACGCGAGCGTACGGCGTGGAGCCGGTATGCAGAAACCCTGCGCAAGAATCACGCGAAGCAGCTCGAGAAGCTCACGCGCGGTGCCGGCGATTCGTCGAAGGCGCTCACTCGTACCCGCGCGCGGCAAGGACAGCTGCGCGCGAGAATACTTCTCTACATCGTCCATCTGCGAAAAGGACAGGACCTCCTTCTCGCAGCCGCCAAACAGATCCAAGAGTTCCGACACCGTCATCAAGAGGATGATGAACGGCGCAAGCGCATTCCTGATCTCCTCACCCAGGTTGACGAAGCCCATCGTCAACGCCTGCTTGCTTCCAAGGCACGGGCACGGATCGAGACGATCCAAGACTGGCACAACAAGGGGCCGGAGCAGGAGCGTCAGTCGCACGCTCTCCGCATGCACGACGGAACGATCGCCGGCTATGAGCAGCAAGTTGCCGAGCACGAGGCGAAGGCCATGGCTCTCGATGGAGCACGCACCCTGCTCGCCGAAGACCTCGCCGCTCTCACGGGTGTCCGCATGGACTCGGTCCAAGTCGATGGGCGCCTCGAGCGTGCGATCGCTGACGCCGACCGTGTGCAGCAGGAGTACCAAGCGCGCTTGGAGACGCTCGCGGATCTCATCAGGATCCACGAAGAGCTCATCGAGGGGCTCAGTGCCCGGGAGCGTGTCATTGCAGCCCGTGAGCGGCAGGCGGATGCGGTCGCACGTGAGCAAGAGGCCATGGCCTCGCTCGATGCGTTCAGTACGGGTCTCGTCAAGGTCGAGAAGGTCAGACTTTCCGAAGTCGAGGGCCGACTCGCCGAAGTCGAGGGCCGCATGACCGGCTACGAGCGCCGAGCGGTCGCTGCCGAGAAGGATCTCCTTGAGACGAACGAGTTCCTCGAGAAGCTCCAGCCCGAATATAAACTCGCAAAGGAGTTGCTCGAGGCCTTCAAGAAGGGGCCGAGCTTCCTCGAAGCGAGAGTCATCCAGATGGCCGAATACATCAGGGAGCTCGAGAACAGGCTCGGTATCAACCGCGAATCGATGCTCGCCGGTCTGCCGCCCGTCAGCTACGGCGACGGGAAGCGCAAGCCCTCCTGACGCATCCGTTCTTTCTCTCCTCATCCGCCCAGCTTGCTGATCCCGATGTACACGGGGTTGACAGTTTGGGCGGTTTTTCATAAGGTAACGCCACTAAAAACTTTATCCTGACCGGCCATTCCATAGTGAGTAGTGAGTAGCAAGTAGTGAGTAGCCAAACCGGCTACCAGCTACATGCTACTGGCTACAAGCTGGGATTCCTGAAGAAGGAACGTGTCAGAATCCTATGTCCGACGCACAGACGTCATCTAGTTACGAGCTGCTCTACATCATCCCCACGACCATGACCGACGAGGAAGTCGGGACGGTCGAAGGGAAGGTCGGCGGGCTCATCGAGAAATATGGCGGGAAAGTCGAGTCGACCACTCGTCTCGGCAAGCTCCGCCTTGCGTTTTTGATCAATAATCAACGTCATGGGCATTACGTTCTTGTGCGTTTTGCCGCTGCGCATCCTCAGGTCGCAAAGATCGAAGAGAGCCTGCGCATCACTCCGGAGGTGCTTCGCCATTTGATCGTGCGCGCCGACGAGACGTCGTCGAAGTATGAGATGGTGTCGTTCCAGGAAGTGAACTTGGACAACAAGGAAGACCGACCACGCCGCTCTGATGCCGATGCGCGCCGGAAGCGCTCGGATGTGAAGGAGGAAAAGACCGAGGTGAAAGCCGGTACCACGGTTGCCGCGGGCGCACTCACGAGCGAGGACGTTGACAAGAAAATCGAGACGGCCTTGAGCGAAGACCAGAAGGAGGCATAAGATCCCTGCGTATGGACTTGAACCGCGCCACCATCATCGGAAACGTGACCCGCGACCCGGAGCAACGCACGATCGCGAGCGGGCAAACCGTTTGCTCGTTCGGGATCGCCACCAACATGCAATGGACCGACGCGTCCGGCCAAAAGCAGCAGCGCGCCGAGTTCCACAATATCGTCGCCTGGGGCAAGCTCGCGGAGATCTGCGGGCAATACCTCGCCAAGGGCCGCAAGGTCTACATCGAGGGCCGCCTCCAAACGCGCGAGTGGGAGGCGCAAGACGGCGCCAAGCGCAATCGCACTGAGATTGTCGCCGACAACATGATCTTGCTCGATCGCAAGGATGCGGGTGCATCATCCGCAAGCATCCGCAAACCGCAAGATCAACCGTCCGCGCAGGCCAGCGAGCCGGCGGCGACTCCCATCGACAAGGGGATCGGCGACCAGGAGATTCGGTTAGAGGATATCCCGTTTTAGTCAGAGCTGTTCCGCTCAGGCTACCCGCCAGCAGCTTTGCAACTTAGGCGGGCAGGCTCACTACTTTCTACTCACTACTCACTACTCACTACTCACCAGTAATCTCCCCGCGTGCCCCCTGGATGCACCACTCCCGGCGCGCCCACCCTATGAAAACCATCGTAAAGACCTGTCACTTCTGCAAAGTGAACGCCCAAGCCATCGATTACAAAGACACCGCCACGCTCCGCCGCTATCTCTCCTCCTTTGGAAAGATCGTCCCGCGCAAGCGCTCCGGCGTCTGCGCCTGGCATCAGCGCAAACTCGCGAACGCGATCAAGCGCGCGAGGTTCATGGCCTTGCTGCCGTACTTAGTTCGATAAGAAAAGTCCCCGGCACGCGCCGGGGATTTTCGGATATGAACACAGAGCTCATCAAAGCCCGCTCCCACATCGTCCAACTCGTCCGCCGATACTTCGACGAACAGGGTTTTTTGGAATTGCACACCCCGCGCTTGGTCGGCCTACCGGGTCAAGAGCCGTATCTCGATCCGATGAAGAGCGAACTCAGAACTCAGAACTCAGAACTCAGAACTATCCCAGCAGTCCTCATCACGAGTCCAGAGTACGCCATGAAGCGCATGCTCGCGGCGGGGTTCGATAAGATCTATGATCTTGGGCCGTGCTTCAGGAACGGTGAGCCCTGGGATGGAACACATGACCCGGAGTTTTTGATGCTTGAGTGGTACGAGAAGGGGATTGGACTATCCGAGCTTATGGATAGGACGGAGGCGATGGTACGGTTCGTCGCAAAAGCATTTACGGGTCCTACGGGGGTGACGCAAGCGTCGCTCCTACAAAAGGAACCTTTTCGCCGTCTGACCGTCACCGAGGCGATGAAACATTACGCCGATGTTGATCTCGACCCATTGCTAGGCGACCGTGAAGCCATGGCTATTGTCGCGATCGAACACGGGCAGACAGTGAACGCGACGGACACGTGGGACGATCTCTATTTCAAAATCTTCTTGTCCGAAGTGGAACCTCATTTGGGTTGGGAGCGGAGCGCGGAACGCGGAACGCGGAACGTCAAACCGACTTTCCTCACGCACTACCCTGCGTCAATGGCCGCGCTAGCGCAGAAAGATCCCAACGATACGCGTTATGCGTTACGCGTGGAGCTGTATGTCGGGGATCTCGAACTCGCGAACGGCTTTGTCGAACTCGTGGACCCGATCGAACAACGTAAACGGTTCGAAGTTGAACAACGCCTCAAAGAAGCA
>CAYGDS010000067.1:0-6104 GCA_964348595.1 uncultured Gammaproteobacteria bacterium
GGACAAGTACGTGCTCCTCAACCGCGCGCCGACGCTGCATCGTCTCGGTATCCAGGCGTTCAAGCCGCAACTTGTGGAAGGTCTCGCGATCCAGCTGCACCCGCTCGTGTGTGCCGCGTTCAACGCCGACTTTGACGGAGACCAGATGGCCGTCCACGTTCCGCTCTCCACAAAAGCGCAGGAGGAAGCCAAATCCCTGATGTCGTCGGTCAACAACGTGCTCAAGCCGTCCGCCGGAGAACCGATCATCAACCCGATCCAGGACATGGTGCTCGGCTGCTACTTCCTCACGCGCATCCACGACGGACGCAAGGGCGAAGGCATGGTTTTCAGTGCACCGCAGGAAGCATTCCTCGCGCACGATCACGGTGTCGTCGATCTCCAGGCGAAGATCCAGGTCCGCATTGAGGAACTCCAGGGTGGATCTTCGATCCGCAGAATGGTCGAGACGTCCGTGGGCCGCCTCAAGTTCAACGAGGTCGGCCCGCCCGCGCTTGGTTTCATCAATGAGGCGATGAAAAAGAAGACCCTCTCCGACCTGATCTCCCGTTCACTCGAGGAGCTCGGCCGCGAGGAGACCGTCGCACTCGCCGACCGCGTCAAAGACCTCGGCTTCTACTACGTCACCACGTCTGGCATCTCGATCTCGGCCTCCGACATCACCGTTCCCGTCGAGCGCGAAAAACTGCTGGAGGAAGCCAACGAGAAGATCCGCAAGATCAACAACTTCTACTGGAAGGGTCTTGTGACCGGCGATGAGCGCTACAGCCACGCCATCCGCATCTGGTCGGATACCAAGAACGAGATCACGACCGCGATGATCAAGGCCTTCCTTAAAGAAGAGGAAAACGGCATTACGTACGTCATCGACTCCGGCGCCCGCGGTAACTGGGGTCAGATCACGCAGCTTGCCGGTATGAAAGGTCTTGTCGCCAACCCCTCTGGACGCACCATCGAACTTCCCGTTCAGAGCAACCTTAAAGGAGGCTTCTCCGTTCTCGAGTACTTCATCGCCACGCACGGAGGACGCAAAGGAAAATCCGACACCGCGCTCAAGACGGCTGAAGCCGGGTACCTCACGCGCCGTCTTGTGGACGCTGTGCAGGACATCATCATCCGCGAGGAGGACTGTCTGGCCGAGCGGGGCCACCGCGTCACCCGCGAGGAATCCGCACAGATCGGCGAGAAATTCTCGATCCGCCTGTTCGGACGCAGCCTTGCAGAGGACCTCGAGGTAGACGGCAAAGTGATCGCGAAAAAAGACCAGGAGATCGACGGCACGCTGATTGACCTGATCGAGAAAGAGAAAGTCGACAACATCTCCGTCCGCTCCATCATGACCTGCCGCACGCGCGGCGGTATCTGTGTGAAATGCTACGGACGCGATCTGAGCAACAACAAGACCGTCCGCATCGGTACGCCGGTCGGCATCATCGCCGCGCAGAGTATCGGTGAACCGGGAACGCAGCTCACCATGCGCACCTTCCACATGGGAGGTGTCGCCGAAGGTGCCGACATCACGCAGGGTCTCACGCGCGTTGAAGAACTCTTTGAGGCACGCTCGCCCCGCACGCCCGCAACGCTCTCCGACATCGCCGGCCGTGCCAAGGTCAGCCATTCCGGCGGCAAGACGACGGTCCAGATCATCGCCGAACAGCCGGGAGAGGACACCTACTATGTTCCCTCCGGCTTTGAGGTCACTGTCAAAAAAGACCAGGCCGTCGCCGAGCGAGCAATCCTCGCCAAATCGAAATCCGACAAGAGCACGATCAAAGTCTCCATCGCGGGCACCGTCAGCCACATCGAACGCGGTCTGCTGCGCATCCGTCACGAAAAGATCCAGGAGCGCAGTTACGAATTCGGTCCGCGCGAATCGTTGCTCGTCAAAACCGGCTCGCTGATCGCAACCGGAGAAGCACTCAACGTCGGTCATTACAATTTGCAGGAATTACTTGAGAAACAGGGCGCCTACGCTGTCCAAAAGTACATCGTTCACGAGGTCCAGCACATCTACGCCTCGCAGGGCCAGACGATCAACGACAAGCACCTTGAGATCATCGTCAAGAAAATGTTCAGCAAGATCCGTATCGTCGACTCCGGCGACACCAAGTTCCTCCCCGGCGAGACATCGGACATGGGCGAGGTGATGTACGAGAACGACCGCGTCCACAAGAACAAGAAGGCGAACCACGAGGCCACGTACGAGCAGCTGCTGCTCGGTATCACCCGCGTCGCTCTCGCGACCGATTCCTGGCTCGCCGGCGCATCCTTCCAGGAGACGATCCGCGTTCTCGTGGAAGCCGCCACCACCCGCCGTATCGATATGCTCCACGGCCTCAAAGAGAACGTCATCATCGGCCGCCTTATCCCGACGGGAGAGGTGTACCGCAAGCGCTATATCTCCGGAGAAAAAGCCAATGCCGAGGAAAACGAGGAGCGCTAAAATTCAACACGCTCGCGTATTCGTGCAGTCGAATCAACCAATAAACGAATAAACGACCGCAGAAGCATCTTTACTTCCAATCGCTCAACCCCTACTATCCCGATCCCATGCCTACCATCAATCAGCTCATCCGCAAGCCCCGCCACGACAAGCGCAAGAAGTCCAAGACTCCCGCGCTCCAGACGGCGTGGAACGCGCTCAAAATGCGCGACGTCAAGCTCCCCAAGGGCAGCCCGTTCAAACGCGGTGTGTGTGTGAAGGTCACAACCATGACCCCGAAGAAGCCGAACTCCGCTCTCCGCAAAATCGCCCGCGTCCGTCTCACGAACGGCTATGAAATCAAGACGTACATCCCCGGAGAAGGCCACAACCTGCAGGAACACTCCGTCGTTCTTATCCGTGGTGGCCGTGTGAAAGACCTTCCGGGTGTCCGTTATCACATCGTCCGCGGTGTCCTGGATACCGAAGGCGTCCGTGACCGCAAGCAGGGCCGTTCGCTGTATGGTGCCAAGAAACCGAAAGCCTGATTCCTAATTCCTAATTCTTCATTCTCCGCATGTCTAAGCCTGTAAAGCAATACATCCCCATCGGTTCCGATCCTTTGATGGAGAAATTCATCAACTGCGTCATGAAGCAGGGCAAGAAATCGATCGCACGCGGCATCGTCAGCGATGCGTTTGAGATCATCAAAACTCGCACCAAGGATCCTCCTGCAGATGTGTTTGCAAAGGCACTGCTCAACGTAACCCCTCTCGTGGAAGTCCGCCCCAAGCGTATCGCCGGTTCGGTCTACCAGGTTCCGGTCGAAGTGACCCCCAAGCGCCAGATGGCCCTCTCGATCCGCTGGATCCTCGACGCTGCCCGGTCGCGCAAGGGCGTTCCGATGGCCCACAAGCTCGCTCTCGAACTGCTCGATGCCTCCGCCGATCAGGGTTCTGCCGTCAAAAAGAAGCAGGACGTGCTGAAGATGGCGCAGGCGAACAAGGCATTTGCGCATCTGGCGAAGTCGGCATAGTTTTGTATGGCTTTGAATCCGAATCATCCCTGTGACTATGTCATCTCTATCGATGATGAGCATATTGCTGAAGAGGCAATTGCTGAATTGAGTCAGCATTTTATGATTGCCCTGCTGGGGTCGGGTATTCCTGTCCTGTCCCGGCCTGATCATGTGCACGGAGAGGTCGATCATCAGGGAGAACTGACGCTGAATCTTCGCTTTGGTGATCGCGAAAGAATCGAAGATCTGTTTCGTGAAATCGCGGATGGTTTGGGTCTGTATAATGCGCGGATCAACCAATTTGTATGAAGGGGACGAAATGACGCCGGGACTTTTTTTGAATTGCGCTTTACTGCTGGAATTCGCAGGGCTAAGACCATTGAATTTTGCGTAAAAAAGTGTATAATATTTTCCTCGTTTCAACACACATGAATCAAAACTCACATACGTTCTCCGGCAAAGATGTTGATTATCCGCTTTCATTTTGGGAAAACGGTCCGGTTCGGATCGCACTCGAAAATGAACTTGAAGCGGCCCTGATTGATCATTGCTTCCGTCGGGGAATATCGCTTTCACCGGAGCAGGAACACGCGCTCTACGAGAGGGTCCTTCCGCAGGCCTTTGATTTCGTCATGCACACGATGCACTGGGTTGGTCAGCAGGATGAAGCGCATATCTTCACGACGAAAGACCTGAACTGGCTAAAAGCGGAGATCGCACAGCTGGTACTCCTGCAATTTCCTCACGACGCCTCGCAGGGCGAGCCCCGGCACCGCAGGCGGTTTTTCAGGACGTCTCTGTGGCTTCCGCGAGCTGTTTTCCGGTTGTTTTTTGCAGATTGAAAAATCACTATTCCAGATGCACGGTTTATGGCTCTGACAAGAGAAATTCGGACGTTCCACAGGGGTGTGGAACGTCAAAAATCGTTGGAAAAAGAAAACCGCCCTTTGGAGGCGGAATTCGATTACCCAAGTGGGTATCCGAGATTTGACAGTCGACTACAGCATAATGCCTCTTCGGGTCATCGTCAAGATTATTTGACGTACAGTTCCCTATGCCGAACTGTCGAGGGGCGTGACCGGAAGTGTCCGAGATTTGACAGTCTTGGATCGGGGTTCGATTCCCCCACGCTCCACCAGTTCGGCGTACGCTGTTGCCATGAAGAAGAAGCCCCAAGAATTGCGTAACTTCCTGAATGAGAGGAAGCAGGTGAAGTCTTGGCCGTCCAAACCCGGTGTAAAAATGCTCGTGCTTCGATATCTCATTGAGCAGTTCGAATGGGACAAGAAGTACAGTGAGCAAGAGGTGTACAGCTTACTCAATGAATTTCATACCTTTGAAGATCCAGCGCTTCTCCGACGTGAGTTGTATATGAAGCAGTTCATGGACCGGGTGGCAGACGGAAGCGCGTATTGGCGCATGCCGAAGGGGCAATGACAGATATTCGCCATTGCATCCCCAAGCCCTTTTCCCTAGACTCTTCGGGCTTTCAGGATGCACAACATCCTTTGCAGAGTGGCATTTGGGTGATATCCCAAACCCCAATCCTAACCTTAACCCTAGCCCTAACCCTCCCCGCCATGGATCTCCACAACGTCCGCAACTTCGGAATCATCGCCCACATCGACGCCGGCAAGACGACCACGTCGGAACGCATCCTGTTCTACACGGGTCGTGTGCATAAAATCGGTGAAGTTCACGAAGGCGAGGCCACCATGGACTGGATGGAACAGGAGCAGGAGCGCGGCATCACCATCACGGCTGCTGCAACGCAATGTCAGTGGAAGGCGCCTTTGACGAACGGGAATGTTATCGAGGCAACGCTGAACCTGATCGACACGCCGGGCCATGTGGACTTTACCGCTGAAGTCGAACGATCACTCCGCGTTCTCGACGGGGGAGTCGTCGTCTTCGACGGTTCCCAGGGTGTTGAACCACAGTCCGAAACCGTGTGGCGCCAGGCCGACAAGTACGGCGTTCCGCGTCTCGCGTTCGTCAACAAAATGGACAAGACGGGAGGCGATTTCTACATGACACTCGCATCCATCTTCGACCGCCTCAGCAAGAATGCGGTCGCTATCCAGCTGCCGATCGGAGCTGAAAATGAGTTCTCCGGTATCATCGATATCATCGCCAAAAAGGCGTACACCTTCGAGGGAAAGAACGGCGAAATCCGCAAAGAAATCCCGATTCCCGAGGACATGCAGAATCCGGTCAGTGAGTACCGCGCGACCCTCATGGAGAAAGTCGCCGAGAACAGCAACAACGAGCTCATGGACAAATTCCTCGAGAACGGTGCCCTCACGGACGACGAGCTTCGCACAGGAATCCGTATTGCGACCGTTGCCAACAAAATCTATCCGGTTGTCTGCGGATCATCGCTCCAGAACATGGGCGTGCAGCTCGTCCTCGACGCCGTTGTCGCGTATCTGCCCTCGCCGCTCGATATTCCGCCGGTGAAGGGAACCAACCCCAAGACAGATGCCCCTGAGGAGCGCAAAGCGCAGAACGACGAGCCGATGGCGGCGATCGCGTTCAAGATCGCAACAGATCCGTTCGTGGGCCGTCTCACGTTTATCCGCGTCTACTCCGGCGTTTTGAAGTCCGGTACCGCGGTCACGAACTCGCGCACGGGCAAAGGCGAGCGCATCGGACGCATCGTGC
>CAYGDS010000068.1:0-3915 GCA_964348595.1 uncultured Gammaproteobacteria bacterium
TCCTATTTGTTCTTGTCGTCGCGGCCCTCGTGGCGAGCCGTGGTCGAAAAAGTTTTGCGATTTGCGTTTTGAGTCTTGCGTTCTTGTCCGGTATCTGGCGCTTTGACCTCGCCGTCCCATCGCTCCCGACGGGTCTGCGCCCTCTCGATCCAACCGGCTTCGCGAGGCAGATCGTCCGCGCAGACCCTTTCGGTGACTGGCGTACGGCAATCTCACGACGAATCCAGACGGACCTCCCCGGCGATCGCGGCGCGCTCCTGTCCGGCATGCTCTACGGTGAACGAGGGTTGTCGCCGGACGCAAAGGTTCGGTTCCGCGAGTCGGGGATGCTGCATCTTATCGCCGTATCCGGCTCCAACGTCACCATTCTCGTTGTGATCATGATGCGCGTCCTGCTCGGGCTCGGTCTCCATCGGCGCCGGGCATTCATCGGGCTCTCGATCGGCATCGGACTCTTCGTCCTGTTTGTCCAGCCGCAAGCACCCGTCGTGCGTGCCGCGATCATGGGTTGGCTGCTCGAACTCGCACCGATCGTGGGCCGCATCCCGCACACGCGTCGGCTGCTCCTTGTCGCTGCGGTGGCGTTCACGTTCTGGCATCCGTGGGCGCTCGTGTACGACGTTTCGTTCGCGCTCTCGTTTCTCGCGACCATCGGCCTCATGAGCTGGGGTACGTGGATCAACCAAGCGCTTGAGAAGCCCATGCCGTGGAAGACGGCGCGTGAGATTCTCGCGGCAACCGTCGGCGCGACCCTGATGACCACGCCATATTCCACCTGGGCCTTTGGGCAAGTGAGCCTGCTCGGGTTGCTCACGAACATGATCGCGGTGCCGCTCGTGCCGTGGATCATGGCAACGGGGCTCACGGCCATGGTTGCTCCATCGATCGCATGGATGCAAATGCCCGTCACCGGATTTCTCGATGCGGTGCTTTGGGTTTCCCGACTTCCAGAGGTCACGCGTTTTGGCGTCTGGCAAAATCTTTCCACATCCTGGGTGTTCATGATCGGAGCCTACACACTCTTGTGGTCAATTTGGCGCATGGTAGAGCGCAGGAAAGCTGTTATCCACAATGAAAACGAGCCAAAGAGCACAATTTTGTTTGGTTGAGCTGGTGTTACAAAACACAAACGCAAGACGTAAGACGAAAGACGCAAGATCAACCGACCGGATATGTTTGGTTTTGCGTCTTTCATCTTTCATCTTTTGTTCTGTTGGATGAACGTGACACTTTTTTTGACGTAATATTTGGATATTCTATGGTGGATGTAGGTCGTGAGACCTTCCGAAACGCAGACGGAAATGGGAACGATCGTGAGCTACGTACGTGTGGAAGATGGGCGTGACCAAGGTTTACCCGGCCTGGACCTACGCCTCCACCTGGACACGTCTGGGTGGATCCCTCTCGGGGGGCAAAGGAGAAACGTGCGCGCCACGCGGCCTGTGACCACGAGATGAGCGGGGCATAACAAGGACCGAGCATTGCTCGTCACCCTTGCGCCGCCGCAACGCTCGTATGGGACCCGACCCCCTTCAGGCCGCCATGTTCCCTTGACGCCTCCTCCCACTTGGCGGGAGGCCGTGCTAGAGTGCCTATCGAACATAAACAGAACACCCCGAGTCACAACGTTGTGACAAGGGGAACACTATCCATTTTTATACCCACGAAACATATGGCCAAAAAAGCCCAAGAAGAAACGAACGGTCGACGCATTGCCGTGCAAAGTGCCATCGATCAGATCAAAGAAAAGTTTGGCGAAGGTTCCATTATGAAGCTCGGTGAGGCGCGCAACATGCAAGTCGAGGCGATCTCGACGGGCTGCCTGTCGCTCGACCTCGCGCTCGGGGTTTTTGGTGTCCCGCGCGGCCGCATCATCGAGATCTACGGCCCGGAAGCCTCCGGCAAGACGACACTCGCTCAGCACATCATTGCGGAAGCGCAGAAGAAAGGCGGCATTGCAGCGTTCGTGGATGCGGAGCACGCGCTTGATCCGGCTTATGCGCGCAAAATCGGCGTCAATGTCGCTGACATGCTCATCTCCCAACCCGACACGGGCGAACAGGCACTCGACATCGTCGAGACGCTCGTGCGGTCAAACGCCATCGATGTCATCGTCATCGACTCCGTAGCCGCGCTGACCCCGAGGGCGGAGATCGAGGGCGAGATGGGTGACCAGCACATGGGCTTGCATGCCCGTTTGATGAGCCAAGCCCTGCGTAAGCTCACGGCGATCATTTCACAATCAAAAACGACCGTCATTTTCATCAACCAGATACGCATGAAGATCGGCGTTGTCTATGGAAACCCGGAAACGACCACCGGCGGCAAAGCGCTGATGTTCTATACCTCTCAGCGTATCGAAGTGCGTCGATCCGCTCAGATTAAAATGGGGGAGAAGATCATTGGGAACCATGTGAAGGTGAAAATCGCGAAGAACAAGGTTGCAGCGCCCTTCCGCACCTGCGAGTTCGACATCATGTATAACGAGGGCATCTCGGTCACAGGCGACCTCATCGATGCTGGAACGGAGCTCGGGATCGTCGGCAAGTCTGGCAACTCCTACAGCTATGGATCCGAGAAGCTTGGCGTCGGGCGCGAAAATGCGAAACTGGCGCTTCGCGAACGCCCAGAGCTCATGAAACAAATCCGGGAGCGCTGTCTTGAGGCCTGGGTCGAACGCGAGCAAGCGGCGCAACCGGGGGCCGTGCCGAAAGTACCGGCACCAGCCGGCGCAAACCCAAGCGAAGAGACAGAAGAAGCCTTCGCGTAGCCTCGCCAGGCACGCGTGCGTGGGGTAACATTGAGCCATCACATGGCGCGACGCAGACGAAAATCTTTCGGCCTTTCCCTTGAACCGGAAACACGACGAGGAGTGTTCGTCGTGTTCCTGTTTGCGTGTTCGATCATGCTGCTGCTGGGCCTCTTTGATATGGCAGGAGCCTTCGGCGTGGCCCTTGATGATGCGTTCGCGTATGTCTTCGGCTGGGACCGACTGCTCATCCCATTTTTTCTCATGGCATGGGGGTATCACGTGCTTGCGCCAGAGCGACTGCCATTTCGATTCACCAACGTCCTCGGGATTCTCCTCTTTTTTCTCACACTCAACCCGCTCGTCCACGCGGTGACCTTCCCGCAGCTCACCAACGTCGCAGAGTCGGCGCTCGTGAACGCAGGCGGCAAGCTCGGCGAGATGATCGCACTCCCGCTTGTCAACATGGTGGGCATGGCCGGCACGATCACCATCCTCGGCGCGTTGCTCGTTTGCGCGTTCTTACTCATCTTTAATGCAACATTGCGTCAAGTGCTCTTCGTCATCGACATGGCATGGAAGGCACTCGTATATTTCCTTGGCGCTATCGTATCCCCGCTGCGTCGCTGGTCTGATGCGAGGCAACGTGCCGCATCTACGTTGAATTTGCGCGAGATCCAAAGCGACACGTCCGAATCTGATCAAGAGGAAGCAACCGAGGAAGAAGGCGAAGAAAATTCGACGGAAGAAGAGACGGGGGGAGAGGAAGAGGGAGGAGAGGGCGAGGAAGAAGAGGAAGACGAGGGCGGAGGGGAGGTCCCATCGAAACCCAAAAAGCGTTACCCGAAAGTCGAGATCCCGTTCGAGCTGCTTGAACGTCGCGATCAGCGACCATCAGCGGGAGACATCATGCACAACCGCGAGGTGATCCGACGCACACTCGAGACCTTCAGTATTCCGGTCGAGATGGGGGAGGTGGCCGTCGGGCCGACCGTGACGCAATTTGCCCTGAAGCCATCCGAGGGTGTGAAGCTCGCGCGGATCACGGCGCTCCATAACGATCTTGCGCTCGCACTTGCGGCGCACCCCATTCGCATCGAGGCGCCGATCCCGGGCAAGTCCCTCGTGGGTATCGAAGTCCCAAACCAAAGTGTCGCCACCGTCGG
>CAYGDS010000068.1:3925-4419 GCA_964348595.1 uncultured Gammaproteobacteria bacterium
AAGCCAAAGAGTTCCGCGAGCGCAAAGGAACGCTCTCCTTCGTGCTTGGCAAAGACGTCACTGGCAAACCCTGGGTCGGCGATCTCGGACGCATGCCGCATGTGCTCGTTGCGGGTGCGACCGGTTCCGGTAAATCCGTATGTTTGAATACGCTCATCATGTCGTATCTCTTCGGCCTTGGCCCCGACGACGTGAAGTTCATCATGGTTGATCCAAAGCGTGTGGAGCTCCAGATCTACAACGGCATTCCGCATCTCATAACGCCGGTCATCACGCGCGTCCCGGAAACGGTCAACGCCCTCAAGTGGGCCTTGCGCGAGATGGACCGTCGGTACGACCTCCTCGCCAAGTTCGGGAGTCGCGATCTCGCAGGGTACAACAGCCGCGTGCAAGACAAGATGCCATACCTCGTGATCGTCATCGACGAGCTCGCAGATCTGATGAGCGCCTCAACCTCCGAGGTCGAAGGGCCGATTGTGCGCCTCGCACAAATG
>CAYGDS010000068.1:4429-6077 GCA_964348595.1 uncultured Gammaproteobacteria bacterium
CAACACAGCGGCCGTCCGTCGACGTCATCACAGGTCTCATCAAGGCCAACGTCCCCGGGCGTATCGCGTTCGCCGTCGCTTCCGCAACCGACTCTCGCACGATTCTTGATCAACAGGGCGCGGAGAAGCTCCTCGGGCGTGGGGACATGCTCTACTCCACGGCTGAGCTTGCGAGCCCGAAACGCATCCAGGGGTCCTTTGTCTCCGAAGCGGAGATCCAGCGCGTCGTGGAATTCATAAAGTCCAAATATGACCCTGCGGATTACGACTTTAGTGTGACGGAGCGCCAGGGCGCGAGTGGGACCATCTTCGGCGGAGGCAGTTCGGATGACGATGACGGCGATCCGATGCTCCCCGAGGCGAAAGAGGAAATCATTCGTGCGGGGAAAGCTTCGGCTTCGCTTCTCCAGCGTCGTCTCAAGGTTGGCTATGCGCGCGCGGCACGTATCCTCGATCTGCTTGAGCAGGAGGGCTTCATCGGACCCGCGGATGGTGCGAAGCCACGCGAGTTACTGAAAGCGGATTTCACAAAACAATCAGCGCCGACACAAAAACCGTCCGCCGCGGATGAGGAAAGTTCGACCGAGGAGGCAGAAGGAGAAGAGGTGGAAAGCGAAGAAGAAGAGGGCGAAGAAAAAGAATAGCCACGGAATATGTCCTTCGTGACGAAGCGATTGCATGACACGAGCAGACTCGGGCCGGATTTGGCGGAGCTCCGCGAACGCGCGGGGCTGACGCTCGAAGAGGCGGCGCGACAAACAAAAATCGCCCCGTCCTTCATTCAGGCGCTCGAGACGGAGCGCTGGAGCGAGATTCCTGATCCGGTCTACTCAGAACGATTGGTTCGATTGTACGTTGCCTCGCTTGGAGGAAACGAATCCTACTACATCCACAAGTATCGCGAGCGCCTGGCCACGCAGCAAGTCGAACGGCGTCCAGAGGAGCATCTGCCGCGTCCAATCAAAATGCACATGACGGATCGGTTGGTTGCACCGCGGATCTTGGCGGCGCTTGGATTCGTTCTCTTTGCTTTCGTGCTTGGGTGGTACGTCTACTGGCAAGCGACAGCGATTTCCGAACCGCCACTGCTCGAGCTCACTGAGCCCTTGGATGGCGCGCGCGTGCAAGACCCCGCCGTGCGCATCATCGGCAAAACAAGTCCAGAAGCGACGGTGACCGTGAATGGAGCAGGGGCTATTGTGCGACCGGACGGCACCTTTGAATACACGGCGTATATCCCAAGAGGCACGACCATGATGATCGTGACGGCGCGGCGCAGGCACAGTCGAGAGGTAACCGTCGTGCGGCGAGTACAATATGATCGTGAGCTACCAGAATCCGTCACGGAAATAAAATAGAGGAGGGCATACGCCCTCCTCTTTCGATCTTGCCCCCAGGCCTGCAAAGCGCCGCCACGCGAGAGTTGTGGCTGGCTGCGGAAGGAGAGAATTGGCCCGACGTGAGTCTGGCCACCCGCCACCGGCGCGACAGAGCGTACGTCGCTTCGCAGACCACGAAGAACGATCTAGAGTAAAACGATAGGCTCTGCGAAACCGTGCGTCAAGGGAAAGGAATCCTGATATTGAAACGACCCCTGAGCCTTTCGGTTCAGGGGTCGAGTGAAGCGTCTGCGAGGAGACGCTTCAGG
>CAYGDS010000069.1:0-5981 GCA_964348595.1 uncultured Gammaproteobacteria bacterium
GATGGCGCGCACGTAAAACCATACCATCACAATGACAAGTGCCAACGTCATTTCCAAGGTGAAGAACGCGATCGCTTCGGCGTTCGCGGCTCCCGCCTTTGCTCCGTCCCTCGCCTAAGGCGAGCTTGTACGGGCCGATCCCCCGAGTGGCGTCCTGACGCCCGGGAACGATCGTCATCTCCAGGACTTGTCTCAACGAACGTTTCCTTCATTGAGAGACCGGCTGGAAACTTCGTGTGGCTCCGCCGCCTGTCCATTCGGACGCCACATAACACTCCCTTCGGGGAAAGGGCAGGCCAAGCTTGTAACGAAGGTGCTGGGAGATCCGCTCGGACGCGGGTGCGATACCCGCCATCTCCACCATCGCACTGGAACCGCCGAAAGGCGGTTTCTTTGCGCTATGAAGCGAAGGAAGCGGCATCCGCATTCGACTGCTTGTCACTGTTGCGGGGCGGTTCCTGCCCGCCGGCTGCCCGAGGCACGGTCGGCTCGAGGAGCGAGACCGCACGGGCGCGCATCTCGGGCAGCACCTTCAGGTACCGACGGGTGGTGCGTATGTCGGAGTGCCCGGCAAGCTCCTGGATGGTGTGAAGCTCCGCTCCGCGACGTCCGAGTTCCGTGATGTACGTGTGTCGAAGGATGTGCCAGCTGATTCGACGCGGGCCGGCGGCCCCGCTCGCGGCGTGGAGTTTCTTGAGGGCCGTAATGTACGGCACGAAGCCGCCACGGTACGAGAACACGAGGCGGTCGACCCGTGGGAGATCTCGGAGGGCAGCGACCGCGATCGCCGGTAGCTCCACGGGACGCTCCCGATACGTCTTCGTCGGCTCCACGTGACCACGCCAGACGCCCCGGCGGACCGTGAGCGCGGGAACCGGCTCGTCGAGATGCAGGTCGCCCCACTCGAGCGCGGCGACCTCGAGGCCCGCAAATTCGGCGTCGGGCTCGTGCTCGCGAACCAGCACCTCACGCAGCTCGATGCCGCCCTCAGGGGCGCACTCCTCGGCAACGTTGGCACACTGATCGCGTTCCGGCTCAGCGCAGACGATGCGATCGCGCTCGAGCCGGAGTTCGCGCCGGAGCTACGCGCGCATGACCTCGCGCGACTCGGGCGTCACGAGATCGCGCTGAAGCTCGCCGTCGCGGGGGTAACGAGCGCGCCGTTCACGGCCGTGACGGATCAATCGCAGTGATGATGAAGCACCCTCGTGCTCCGGAGGCTCGCAATGCGCAGCGTGCCGCTTATGCGCTCAAACTCAGCACGCTTCTCGGTCTCGTCCACGCAATAGAGTCGTCCGTTGCGCGAGCGCCCTTCCACTCGCAATACGACCACCGCAGGCTGGATATTCGCCATCTCGTCGCGCGCGATCTCAATGTCAGAGGCAAGTGTGTAGTAATGACGACCCATCCCCGCTGCCCACGCTGAGACAAATCGGTCCAGGCTCCGGGCGCGCGGAAAGATACCCGCGTCCGCAGCTACGAGTACGAGGACCTCGGCGCGCGGAACGAAGAGTCGCCGCAGAACGGCTGGGTCCCCGCCGTTCAGTGCTGCGACCAGCATCGTCACCAGCGCATCGATCTGTGTGTCGTCTTCATGATACTCGGACACGCGCCCTGTGTCGGGCGTAATGCCTGCGGCGAGATTGCGAGAAGCGAGGTCGAACTCTGTGCACCATCCCAGAAACGCAAGCGCCACGACGGCGATTGCAGGAAGAGTCAGCTTCTTGCCTAGCCCGCAAATCGCCACAATGACGGCCGCGCGTGCCTTGATCCGTGCGGCCTCGATCTGGCCGCGTGCGTTCACTGCGGCGGCCTCGATCGCTCCCTCGGCCGCGATCTGCGCTGCGGTCGCGGCAGAGCACTCGACCTCGCCGCGAGGTAGACGAGCACTTGACGGATCGAGCTGCGCTGTGCCAACGTGGGCGAGAGCGGGTGTGAATTGGCGCCCGCGCTGGGTCTGCGAGAGTTTCTGACTCCCGTGGATCGGCCGGAAAGTGGCGAGGCCCAAGTCCATTTGGGTCCTTCTGCCAGGTGGCGATGCCTCAGAACATCGCCTCCCCGGCCGTCTATCGAGAGCCGCGGCTGAACGCCGCGGCTTTTGCGTTCGCCCGGCGGTCAACGCCGACTATACAGTACAAGTTGCGGCGTCGCCACCGCCCCATGTACGTACATCGGCGCGCCGGCACGCCGTGCACCGGGCCCGCCGGCTCTCACGATCGCGCTCCCCACGGTATGGGGGACGACCGACACGACGCCGCGTACGCCACGAAGAGCGTCGGGAACATGTCACCGCGCCGGCCCTTCAAACACTGAACGCTAAATTAGGCCTGTTGAAAGGCATCGCCGCCTCGTGCTGCTCCACGAACCGCATGTTACGCTGCACAGCAGCGGCGCACCCATCAGCGCCGATGTGCCCGACATCACTATGCAAATTCGGCACGTTGCCACCGTCGCGTTCCTCCATCGCGACAGTCGTACGATCTTGCTCCAAGCACGAACACGGATCAGCAAGTTTGGCGAGCATTGGGGTTTCTTCGGAGGAAGCATGCAGGACGGCGAATCGCCCGAGGCCGCCGTTCGACGCGAGATCCAAGAGGAACTCACCTGGACGCTCGGCACCTTGCGGCACTTCCGTTCGTACTCTGCGGAGCTTCCCAATGGCGTTTCCGCGGTCGAGGAGGTTTTCGTTTCAGCCTTCCCAGGCTTCCCGGCACTTTGCCAGCGCGAGGGCGACGGAATGGCTCTGTTCACGCCCGAACAAGCCGGACAGCTGCGCGTGCTGCCCGTCTACCAGACGATTCTCGTGGACCTAGATACAAACTTTGATGCTCTCTGTTCCGAAGTGACGGACGGGGATTCACCCGCCGCCCGCGCTGCCGATATTGCGTCATGTTGACTCAGGACGCCGTTGAGTCACTGATCAAGCAGCGTGAACTCGACATCTTCTATACCTTCTCCAGGTTCGGCAGTGATCCCGCGACGCAGCTTGCAGAGACGGCCGTGGCTCCCGCGACGAGCGATGGTGTCGCGACGCGAATGTTTCGCCAGAATTTTACGGGGGATCGCCTCTATCTCACAATGGGGCCCGTCGCGAAGAGTCATTCCGGATCGGCTGGGCGGCGACCGCGCTTCAAAACTCACGCCGACTGCATCGACCTACGAGCGTCGAACGGAACACTGGTCATCGAGCCACGCGAGACGCTGATGGTCTCGACAAACGAACGCATCCGCCTCGGTGGAAAACTCGCCGCGTACATCCTCCCCCGGTTGACCAACGTCGACGCAGGTCTCCTCTACACCCCCTCCTACATCGACCCATACTGGGATGGGATTCTGCAGGCGGTCATCGTGAATGTGACCGATCGGCCCCAGAGTCTACAAATCGGCGAGCCCATCGCCATTTGCCGCTTCTACCGCGTCGAGGGAATCGTCCCGACAAGTCTGCGAGACACGTTTCCCAAGCGAAGCCACCACTTCGGCCAGGCCTGGTCCAAAATTCTCGAGGAGGACGCAGACCCGTTTCCGCTCCGAAAGCGCGCACTGTCCCCCACGCGCGGCGACGCTGCCCTACGCTCGCTTCGGGCCGCATTTGATCGCTGGAAAGGAACCATCCTGTCGCTGGCCTTTGTGAGCGCCGCTGTGGGCGTTATCTACTATGCTGGTGGGATTCAAAGTGAACTCCAACAGTACCGCGCGGAACGAGACGCGCGGGACGAGGAGGCCAGAAGAACACGTTCGCTCGCGGCTGATCTCGCGTCATTCGAGGCCCGCCTTCCAATTGCAGGCCGCATCGTGCTGTCCATCCCTGCCGGCGCGACGCGCGCAACAGCAACTATTCCTGTCATGTTCGCACCCACGCTATCCGGTTCGTTGTTCACCTCGATCACGGATGGCGCCCCTTCCTGTCGAGCTAGCGGGACCATCCGACCTTCGACTGTGAGCAGCGCTGGATGGGAGATAGAACTCGTGGTGTCAGCGTCTGCGAGCCCTTCCGATGTCGTGTGCGCGGTCGAATGGCTGATTGCGATACGAGGGTAGCGACTTCAAGCGAGATGCTCCCGTATCGGTCGCCGACCGTCTCCTTCTACGATGACCGACACGGGCCGCAGCATGATCGTCTATTTTGCAACATCCAGCGATGTGAAACTGCGCCAGTACCAGCACATCTTTGCGCAACTGGGCCACCAGGTCGTTCGTGCCTCGACGGTTCTCGGTTCTGTCGCAGAACCACAGGCCGACCCCGATCTTCGTGATGCTGAGCAGGCGCTTGTGTCCCATCCACTGCGGCAGGTCGCTCGTTTTGTTGAGCGTGCCGGTACGCTGCCGTACGTCATCGAGGACACCATGCTTGTTATCGACGCGCTCAGCCGCAGGCAGCGCGATCCACTGGGTCTCCCGGGCGCGGACACGAAGAGCTGGTGGCGCAACCTGGGTTCCGAGGGACTGCTCTCGCTTCTTGAAGGTCGCGAGCGCCGCGGTGCGATGTATGTGTGCCAGCTCGGTGCGTACCTGGGCAAAGGTCAGTACGTGTTCAAGAAGTCCGTACTCATGGGGACGATTTCTCCAGCTCGTCGCTCCTCGGAAGCGGCCCTTCGCGACGTCCCCGTTTCGAATCCGCATTTCTTCCACGACATCTTCATGCCCGATGGACGACAGTCAACTTTGGCCGAGATGGAGGGACCCGCGTTCGCCTCCGTGGATTACAGAGGTGCCTGTGCCCGATCTCTCATGGACGAACTCGGAAAGCTACGCTACGAGCAACAGCGCCAGCTGGTGCTAGAACTAGGACGGTGAGCGACCATGACCCTCCTCGCCATCGCCGGGCCATCGACCGTTGGAAAAGACTCCACGTGGGTGCGTGTTGCGGAGACGGTCGGCTTCGTACGTGAGGTGCCCTACACGACGCGCGAACGCAGGTCGAATGAACAGGAAGGCCGCGACTACCGCTACGTCCAGATTCCCGTGTTTCACGAGATGATTCGGTCGAACGGTCTCACCGAGTGGGATCATGTTCTCGGGCACTACTACGGAACTGCTGGGACACTCAAAGCGCGTGTCGAACACGGGGAACATGTCGTTCTTCAGGTTCTCGCCAGAATGGCGGTGCGCCTTCAGCGAAGAAGCATGGCTAACGTTCGAACGGTGCTGTTGCTATCGTCCGACTCCAGGACACTTGAGGCACGCCTTCGCGCGCGAGGGTACGGTCCGTCGGACATCGAGCAACGGTTGCATCACGCGATCGAGGAGGAGGCGCACGCCCCGCTCTTCGACTACGTGATACCGGACGCGGACATTTTGTCCGACGTGGACGTTGCCCGTAGGATCGCCGACATAGTGGGCGAATGAGGCTGAGGACAGGGTAGAGGAAGATCCTGTTGCGTTGCAATGGGTGACGACTAGGTCCTGGGTACCCCCTTGTCTGCGCATTCCCATCGCGACCCAAGATGGGCCTTTGTGAAGAATAGCGATGCATCTTTCACGAGAACTTGCACCGACGCTGAACCTCCGGCGCCCTTGACGATCTCGGAGCGATATGAGACCGTGTCGTCGATGTCGAGCGCGTGGACCGATGTCCGCTTGTTCAACCGCCTGATGGCCCTCGGACAACCGCGGCTGGTTGAGGCGCTCCGACGTCTGTCCGCCGAGCGCGGAGCCAACCTTCTCGTGGCATCCGAGTGGGTCGTGTCGGACGATCCTGAGGTCGCAGCGCAAGTCCGTATGTTTGTGGAGCGTCATGGCTGACAGATAGTCGTGACAGATCGGCCAGACAACGGCGCCGCGAGCGGAGCCGCCTGACCTCAGAATCCCTGCCCGTCCCCTGCCCGGGAGAAACGATTTAGAGGGATCTTGAGGCCATTCGGGTCCGTTCCGGTACCTGCCGCTTCGCTACGTTGAGCCATCGAGCGGACTGCAGGAGACCGGGAAGGACGCCCGGCGAGGTGCGATACCCGCCATCTCCACCACCACAACGATGTCAGATG
>CAYGDS010000070.1:0-5981 GCA_964348595.1 uncultured Gammaproteobacteria bacterium
TGGTGTGCTTGATGGGATAGGGGTTCACCCACATCCGCCAATCGCCGTAGTCCGCGATAACCTTGTTCTGTTCGCCAAGCGGGTCGCAGAACGGACACCTGCCGGCCCGATACCCCTCGATCGTTTTGACGTACTGCGCGTAGCTCCGACAGTACGCAAGCGTGAGTACCTGGTCCAACGTCAGTCCATCGATCGTGGGCACGTTCTCGAACATGAAGTCCTCCGGGACACGAGAAAGACGAGCCTCACGAGCTCATCACGAAGCCATGTGTCCGTCAACCGTCTATTTCAATGTCTTCTTGTAGTTCCTTGGTTCCCCGAACTTGAATCTCCACGCCTCAGTTTCATCCAGCGCCCTGAGATTCGGCTCGATCAAATGCGCATGGATATGGAGTACGCTGGATCCGTAATTTCCGTCTGGCGATGAACCGAAACGGATCGCAACTCCCCCACCTTCCATATTTCGTTTCTTGGATTCTTCCGCAAACATTTCGATCAACTCTTTTCCTGCTTCGGGATCCATCTCCGAAAGGTGCTCGATGTGCGTTTTATAGATCGCAAGCAGTTGATGCTTGATCTTGTCGTATGGCCACTGGTTTTCAGTCAGGATCCAAAATGTTCCATCTTTCAAAATGGGGCCCTTGTGATACTTCTCCAAATGTTCGAGACAAAAAGGGCAATGGCCCTGTGCCTTTATTTCCTCCATGATCGCCCGTTGGTCTTCACGACGCACGGCGTTCATGCTGATAAACCGATTGTCCGTCATACTAGATGGCGACGGGGATGCCCCTGATACCCGGATGTGGGTTGTAATCTTCGAGCGTGAAATGCGTGTGACGAAAATCGAAAAAATCTTTCACATTCGACGTGTCCAACTTCATGGTGGCGAGCGACTTCGGCTCGCGCGAGAGCATGGTTTCGACCGATGGCACTTGATCGATGTAAATGTGCGCATCGGAAAAACTGTGGACGTATTCGTAGGGCTCGGTTCCCGTTGCATGCGCGAGCATCATAAGGAGCGCCCCGTATTGCACCATGTTCGCCGGCACTCCGACGGGTACGTCGGCAGATCGCTGAAACATGTGAAGCGTGAGCTTGTTATCGAGCACGCGCAGGTGGATCCAACCATGGCACGGCGCTACGACGACTTTCTGCTGCTTTCCCTCACCGCGGATCGTGTACTGCGGGATCCACGGTGAAATGAAGTGCGTGCGAAGATGCGGGAACTCGCGGATCTGCTCAATGATATTCTTGAATTGATTGTAGGTGCCTCCTTCGGCTGTCGGAAAATCGTGGAACGCGGCGCCGTAGGATCCCGGGCCGAGATCCCCCGCTTCGAGACCGCGCTTTGCGCACTTCTCCGGCGTCACCCATGACGCCCACCACGAACAACCAAAATCCTCCAAACCTTTTTGCGTGCGCACGCCATTGAAAAATGCACACATCTCCCCGATCGCTTGCCGCCAGATCGTCACGGGCAAGTGCTCGGACTCCTTCGGCGCCATGTTGCGCTCATTAATGATGGGAAATCCGTTGTCGAATCGAAAATGCAATGGATTTGGGCCAATGAGCGTGAGTGCATCGACGCCCTGCTGGCTATTTGTCCGCTGGCCCCGTTCCAAAATATCCCGGAGCAAGCGCTGGTACTGCGCATCGGGAGTGCGTTCGGCAACGGGCTTGATCATACAGCGTGGGGCTACCCTAGCATTTCGACTTGCCGCTCGCACGCAAACTCGTCAAGATACCGACACCATGCTCACCCTCATCGCCGCCATCGCATCGAACAGCTGTATTGGGAAGGATAACGCCTTACCGTGGCGGTTGCCTGAAGATATGAAGCGCTTCAAGGAATTGACGACCGGACACACGGTGCTCATGGGTCGTAAGACCTGGGAGTCCATCCCGCAGAAGTTTCGGCCGCTGCCGGATCGGAAAAACGTCGTCATTACACGCCAGACGGACTACGCCGTACCGGAAGGCGTCGAAGTGCACGGAACGATCCAAAGCGCGCTTGCCCGTCACACGAACGAACACATCTTCGTGATCGGCGGTGCCGAAATCTATGCGCAGACGATCGGCATCGCGGATCGGCTCGAGATCACGCATGTGGATCAGACCGTGGACGGAGATGCGTATTTCCCGCAAATCGATCCTGCTGTTTGGAAAGAAGTTGCGCGTGAGGTTCGCGAAGGATTCTCGTTCGTGACCTACGAACGCGCGTCCGGGTGACAATCCGGGCGTTTTTCTTTACCATAGAGCCCATATGACCTCACCCCTGATCGGAGTTGGAGACCTTCTCACCCAAGGCTGGTCCCTGTTCGTCGCCGAGTGGAAAAAGCTGTTCGAGATTTCGATCCGCTACCTGATCTCGGGCCTCATCTTGTTCGTCGCTATTCTGCTCGCAGAACGCATTCCGGGCTCCGGAATCCTCTTGTCGCTTGCCTCGCTTGCCACCATCGTCATCAACATCCACACGTCCATCACCCTCGCGGACTACATCATGAAGCGAGATGTGAAGCCCGCGGGCGAGGTTCTGATCGACAATCAAAAAGGTTTTGCGCTCTTTTTCCCACTCATCTGGATTGCGATCATTCAGTCTTTTGCCGGGCTCGGAGGATTCTTCTTGTTTTTCTTTCCTGGCATCTGGCTTTTGGTCGCGTTCAGCATGTCCGTGCTTGTATTTATCGACGAAGGTGTCCGGGGCACCGCCGCCATGGTCCGCTCATCCGAACTCGTGAAAGGACGTTGGTGGCAAACGCTGTGGCGTCTCATCGTGCCTGGGTTTGTCGTTGGTGTCCTCGCCTTCCTCGCGGTCTTCGTTCTCACCCTCATGATCGGTGCCGTCGTCGGATACGAACAAGTGTTCCAAGTGACCGGCACCATGAATGCGACGGGTGAGATCACCACCGCAGACGGCGTCCAAAGCGTGCTCGGTGCGCTCGTTCAGATCGCCCTCGTTCCCCTCTCGATCATCTACCAGGTTAAGCTCTACCATTCCCTGAAACAAACAAGCAAGTAGTGAGTAGTGAGTAGAAAGTAGCCTGAACAAAAGTAGCCTGAACATGAGTACGGGAAATCATAAAAACCTCATCGTGTGGCAAAAGTCGATGGATCTCGTCGTTCTGATTTACCGACTCACGGACTCATTTCCCAAAGAAGAGATATACGGCTTGACTCAGCAGATGCGTCGATCAGCGATCTCCATCCCCTCAAATCTGGCCGAGGGTCGCAGAAGATTAACGAAGCCAGAATTCACTCACTTCTGCAGAATCGCTTTTGGATCAGCTTCGGAACTGGAGACCCAATTGGAGATAGCTGAACGACTAGGGTATGGCAAAATCGAATCACGTCAGAGCTGCCAATCGCTCCTGGATGAAGTGCTGAAGATGCTTAATAGACTTTCGATCAGTTGATCGTTAGGCTACTCACTACTGGCTACTCACTACTCACTATGCGTTTGCTCCCCATTATCGGACTTGAGATACACGTTCGCCTGAAAACCGCGACAAAAATGTTTTGCGGTTGTGCCAACGTGAGCGATGAAACGCCACCAAACACCGCCATCTGCCCGATTTGCACCGGCCAGCCTGGATCGCTCCCCGCGTTGAACCAGGAAGCGCTCCGTCTTGGTGTGCGCGCCGGACTTGCTCTTGGCTGCCGCATACCAGATGAGGCGCACTTCGATCGTAAACAATATTTCTACCCGGACTTGCCCAAGGGCTATCAGATCTCGCAGTACGATTTTCCCATTTCGATCCAGGGCGCTGTTGTGATCGACGTGCCAGGCGGCATCGCGCCGCGTGACCGAATTCGCATCGGCATCACACGCGCGCACCTCGAGGAGGACGCAGCAAAAAATATTCACGACGCAAAAACGGGAAGCACGCTCGTGGACTATAACCGCGCGGGCCAGCCGTTGCTTGAGATCGTAACCGAGCCGGATCTGCGCACGCCTGCGGAAGCGAAAACGTTTCTCCAAGAGCTGCAAGCAACGATGCGTGCGGTGAAGGCATCCGATGCGGATATGGAAAAAGGCTACATGCGCTGCGATGCCAACATCTCCATGCTCGAGGTTGGTGATGATAACCGACCGCTCAGGGCTGGATACAATCCAAAAACGGAAGTGAAAAATCTGAACTCGTTTAAGGCCGTCGAGCGCGCACTCGCGTTTGAAATCGAACGACAAAGCGCCCTGTATGCCAAGGGTGAGACGCCCGTCGGCGCCACGCGCGGATGGGACGAGAACCGCGGCGAGACGTTCGAGCAGCGCCTCAAGGAGACGAATGCGGATTACCGCTACTTCCCCGAGCCAGACTTGCGCCCGCTCGCACTATCGACGATCCGTGAAGAGGAGCGCGCGCATCTCCCGGAACTGCCCGCGGAAACAAGGGATCGCTTGATGCGCGAGTGGGCATTCACTGCCGATGATGCGCGCTTCCTTGTCGCGAACGCCGGCTGGGCCACCTACGCCGAGGAGGTCATGGGCGAGCTCGCCGGTTGGCTCGAGTCGTCGGATGCGCGGATAGACAAAAGCGGTTCAGAACTTCTCGCGGAACGAAAGACGGTGTATGCCAAGCTCGCAGGCGGTTGGCTTACGAGCAAGCTCGCGGGCCTCTTGGGCCAAAAGGGATTGGAGATCGGCGATCTCAAGATCACGGCCGAGGACTTCGCCGAGTTTTTGACCATGATCGAGCGCGGCACCGTGAGCAGCGCCGGCGCGCAAAAGCTCCTCGCGCTCATGGTCGACACGGGCACGGACCCGTCGCATTTGCTCGAAGAGCATAACCTCGGACAGATGGACGATCCAAAAGCGCTACGTGAAACGATCGCCCGGCTCATCGAACAGAATCCGGACCAAGCGGCGCAGGTCAAAGCAGGTAAAACGAACCTCCTCATGTGGTTTGTGGGCGCCGTCATGAAAGTCACCGAAGGGCGCGCGAATCCGGAACAGGCGAAAGAGGAGGTGAAGAAGCAGTTGGGTGTATGAAGCTGATATCACTCAATACTTGGGGCGGACGTGCCGGAAAAGAAAAGCTTCTCGCATTTTTCGAAGCTCACAAAGATGTGGATATTTTTTGTTTGCAAGAAATTTGGTCAGCTCCTTACGAACACCTGGAGGGTGCTCTTGCTGGAGGACTGAACATTGACCACTCTGACATCATGGTCTACGGAATGCAGGAGATCTCCACGCTCCTTGATAGCCATGACGGCTATTTCAGGCCGCATCACTTGGAGAACTATGGTTTGATGATGCTCGTGAAGAAAGACTTAGACGTTATTTCAGAAGGAGATATTTTTGTGTACAAAGAAAGGGGCCATATCCCCGAGGGGGACGTCGGTAACCATGCGCGCAACGTACAGTATGTCACCGTAGCTACCAAGAACGGCAACCGATCGATTTTGAACTTTCATGGCCTCTGGAACGGTGGGGGTAAACGTGATAGCGATGATAGGTTGCTTCAGTCGGATAAAATTATCGAATTCGTAAGGACGTTGTGCGATCCGTTCGTCCTGTGCGGCGACTTCAATCTTATGCCTGACACGGAGAGCGTGAAAAAATTGGAAGATGTTGGGCTGCGCAATCTCATCAAGGAATTCGGTGTCACTTCAACACGTACGAGCTTTTACACGAAACCAGAAAAATTCGCCGACTACGCCTTGGTTAGTAACGGAATTACCGTCAGAGATTTCAAGGTGCTGCCTGATGAGGTTTCTGACCATAAACCGCTGTATATTGAGTTTGAGTAACAAAAAATACAGGTCAAGGAATAGCAAAAACCCCCAGCAAATGCCGGGGGTTTTTGGTCAGCGCATTACATGCGCGGACCGCGCTCTTCCATCGGGCGGGCCATATTGACCGCGATGCGACGACCTCCCATATCGGAGCCGTCAAACATCTCGATCGCCTTTTGGGCCAATGCCTCGTCCGCCATCTCAACGAAGGCGAAACCGCGAGGGCGCTTGGTTTCACGATCCATGGG